>CAYLTM010000063.1:2394-20725 GCA_964386495.1 uncultured Leptospirales bacterium | reverse complement strand
TATATCAAAAATCAGTCCTTTAATATTGTCATTTACAGTAATCATAATCACACTCATTCTATTTTTTTTGCTCTAATTTTATTCTGCGGAAATATCATGACTCCCTCGGAAACTTTATCGATATCCTTCGAAATTAAAGGAACCGCTCTGCATATGAGAGTATCAATATTATCAATTTTAAAAAGTACCTTTTTTTTAACTGAGTATTTATCATAGATACTCAGTTTTTCATTAATTTCAGCAAACAGCAGATCACCGGTATTAAGGCCGTCATACAATCCTAAATTAACAACAATCGCGTCATCCTTCTGTTTGATTATTTTCCCCGTAAATGGTATCGAATTATATATATGGGTGGCAGCAAGAAACGACACTCTAGACAAATAATCTTTTTCATTTGAGAAAAAATCTTTCTGTGATATTATTATTCCGGTTTTGTAATCCATTATTTTCACAGAGATATCAACTCTATTATCATAATCAGAAAAATCGCCGAAAACAACATAGTCTATAACATTAACATTTTCTTTCTGATAATCAAAAAGTTTATCAATAAATTCGTAATCGGGAATAACAGAATTTTTCAGAACATCATTAATTATTTTATTTCTAACAGACCATTCAACAGGTTCAAGTCTTCCATATTGTCCTATCGCGAAATTAATATTATCAGCAAGGATTTTCCCCGCAAAATAATGTGCCGAAATATTTTCGTTGTTCTGAAAATCCATAATTAATATTTTAGGAACAGATCTTTCATAAGAATCTTCATTAAAGTTTTCAATGCCATAAAGGGTATTTCTTCTTTTGATTACGGCAATATTAAGAAGGTTTTCACTTTCCGCAGAAGGATATAACCGCTGCAGGGTTTTAAGTTCTTCTATATAATAGTAATTAAAATTTTTAGCGGAATAATATTCCAGTAATTTTTCGTGTGATTCTTTTTTCATCGGATTCAGCAGAATCGACCGCCGTAAATGGTACAGTGCGTAATCAGAAAAACTTTTATTCTGCAGAACAGAATATTTGTGAAAATGGTAATCAGAAAAATCCGACCTGTCGGGATTTCCAATCGGGAAATCATTATAAATTAAAAAATTCTCATAACCATTCTGAATAATATCATTTTCTTTTTGAAGATTGTAGGCTTTTCTATATAATGTTTGAGAATTTTTCTGATCATCAGCCAGTTTGTATACAACAGCATAATTGTAATTTAGAACAGGGTCATCACCGTTTAAATCAATAGCCTTTTTGTAGTAAGCAATTGCACCATTATAATCCTTTTGTATAGCACTGATTAATGCCAGATTGATATATACGTCGTAACTGTCTGGAGAAATCGCGACCGCTCTATTGAGCATTTCCGTACTTTTCAATAATAAATCGTCATTCAATTCATGAACATAATTGTTTATTAGAAGTTTTCCGCTGGCAATATAAGCGTCAGGAAAATCTTCACGGGATGTAATCGCCTTATTAATTAATTCCGCCGCTTCTTCCTTATTGCCCGTTGCGTTTTTAATTTCCGCGTATAATAAAAGAGTCTCATAATGATACGGGTTAAGTTTCAAAATAGTCTCAATTTTTCTTTCTGCCCATAGATTTCTATTCAGCCTGTAAAATATTCTTGCCAACCCGTAGTGAGCGGAAATGTTTTCTTTATAAAGTTCCAGAACCTTTTCATATTGGTCAATCGCTTTATCATAATCACCAAGCCCTGTATAGGCATCACCCAAACCTATTAAAGCCTTTTCATTCTGAGGATCTTTCTGAACAACTTCGCCGAACAGCTTTAAGGCGTTTTGAAAAGCTGAATTTCTAAGATAACATTGAGCGAGACCGTTTTTTGCTTCAAGGTAAGCCGGATTTTGAGTCAGCGCGTTTTTAAATTGGGTAAGTGCTTTATAGGATTCACCGCTCTGCAGAAGCAGCCACCCGGCTTCATTGTAATACAAAGCTGTCTTGGTTTGTGCAAACACCGAGACTGTAATAAAGATTATTATAGTGCAGAATAATTTTTTCATATCAGAGGGTTTCAATTACCGTCAGCATTTGTCAATTTATTTTTCCTTTCATACAACCAAAAATTATTATTGAAGCGATTACTGGAGCGGCTGTTTCCGCTTTCAGCTGCGAATCAAGAAACTTTAGAATTCTCCATTCATTTTTTTCCGCCAGACTAGTCTCATTTTTAGAGAATCCGCCTTCCGGACCTATCGCAAGAATGATATTATTATATTTAGAAAAGTCAACCGAATGTGCATTGTCAGTTGTTAAAAGATCGGCAACTATTGAAAGCTCACATTTCATTGATGAAATAACATCTGAATAATTAACAATGTCATCTATGTAAACATCGTTGTTGCGCATACTTTGCTTGCAGGCTTCATTGGCAATTTTTTGCCACCGATCAATTTTTTTTTCACAATCTGTTATTTTAGGGATTGATCTTTCACTGATGAAGGGAATAATTCTGGTAACGCCAACCTCAACACATTTCTCGATAGCGTAATCCATACCTCCGCCCTTTAATAAAGACAACGCGACTGTTAAGTTAACGCAATTTTTTTCTGTGGTAATCTGTTCAATCGGACAACTATGGATACAACCTTCATGAATCGATATAATTTTACACTTATACAAATTATCTTTGCAGTCTCTAACTAAAATTTCATCACCGGTATTTTTTCTGCGTACTACGGCAATATGCCTGTAATCGACACCAGTTATAGAAAAAACAGTATTTATAGTTAGAATTTCTTTGTGAAAAAATTGGGGCATTAATAACTTTTACCTAAATTCTCATGCCTGAAAATATCTTTATCAAAGTCAGTTTTTTTCTGATGATTAACAAATTTTAAAATAGTCAATGTTCCAGTGCCGATATGCAGCATGTCATATCTTATAGGAAAGACTCTGTTGTTGTATTCCGCTGTTTGGGCAATTGTCATGGCTTTTACGATAACCATATCCTGATCATAATAATCAATTCTAAGAGGAATATATTGTGATTTTTCCACATATAATGTAAGTTTACCATAACCTGCGCCTTTAAAAATTGGCTTGAGCATCAGAATAAAAACCTGTTTACCTTTGTACTCTGAAGAACCGGTTATTGTAGCTGTGTAATTACTCTGAAGATCGGCGTTCGAAAGATCATAAAATGAAAAATTCGTCTGCTGTATCTGGTCAAATTTATCAACATCCATTTTATGGAAAAGCTGCAAATTAGTAACATTGTATACCCAGATATCTTCACCGCCGAGATTATAAAGGATTCTTTCCTGTTCACCGCGTTTACTATTTTTAAAAACAAATAAAAAATTATCCTTTAACGCCATTAATTCAAGGTCAGAGTTGAAGGATTTTCCATCCGGAAAAATGTGGGAAATATTGCCTTTTAATATTCCGTCTGGATATTGCATAACCAAGTCAACACGTGCAAGAATTTCCTGCGCCTTTAATTCTATCTCTCTGGCATCCTGTGAATAGGTTATCGTGTAGGTAAATGCCTGAATAGCTATTGTCAATATTATTAAAATTTTCTTTTTCATGTTACTAATCTATAATAAGCTGAAAAATATTTCAATAAAAAAAAATACAATATTTTAAAAAGTCAAAAATTTGCAGTTACATAATATTTATAAAAAACGTGTGAATAACGAATTAATTTTTTTTATAACTACGAAAACAATCGAAAATATTACTGTAATAAAAAAACCAATAATTATGGCTCCTGCCCAACCTATTACGCAATGAGCCTGTCCGCAAAGAGGACAAACAGAATTTGTCATTATAAAAGCGGATGTCCCAAAAGACAATCCAGAATATCTTAACAGCTTTTTCAATAATCTTGATTTTAGAGCGTTTTCTAATATATAGTCACTCATTTTATTTCGAATTTTAGTAAACATTATAACACCTCAATTAATTGTTTGCAAATTTCACATGTGATATAAATATTGCAAGAATATATTATTTACTCTGATTCTTCTAGTCCACCATTGGGCTTGCAAGTATAAATAAAATAATAAATGATTATATGGTGAATATAATGATGAACGTCTTTGGAATTGGTTTAAGCAGAACAGGAACAAAAAGTTTGACTTTAGCCTTGAATATGCTTAATATAAAAACAATACATTATCCCTGCGATAATGAGACTTTGCAGGATCTCATTAGAGGTGATGCGAATTTTTCTATATTATCAAAAGGATATAATGGGCTTACTGATATTACAACCGTACCCTATTTTCAGCAGCTGTTTAGTATTTACGGTAATGAAGCGAAATTTATTTTAACTGTAAGACAAAAACAAAGCTGGTTAAAGAGCCTGGAACAACACTGGCAAAACAGACCAGCGTATAATGATCCAAATGAAACAGAAATCCATATGGAGATCAGACGGTTTTTACGCGCGGCTGTTTTCGGATGCCTGAATTTCAACAAGGAAAGAATGTCCTTTGTTTATGACAATTATCATCAACAGGTTAATTCATTTTTTAAGGATAAAAAAAATCTACTAACTATGGATATTACTGAAGGAGATGGATGGGAAAAATTATGCCCGTTTCTGGGAATGGAAATTCCTAATGAGGACTTTCCAGTTATTAAAACAGATAATCACCTTGAATCATCAATAACATCAATAATAAAATGAAAAAAGTTTTTTTGTTAGTAAATATCATTTTTTTCATATGTCTGAATAATAATGCATCATATTCATTACAGTTTGAACAAATCGTAAATATCGATTATATCCGTTATATAGTTTTCGATGATAGTAACAATTCAGATTTGGTGTTTCTCGACGATTTCCACACAAAATTTAACAGATCAATAAAATATCATTGCGATAGATATAATCTCAAGTATCCGGAAAATGTGCACGTTTATATATATTTAAAAGCGTGGATTTTCTCGCAAAAAACTGATCAAAACGGTAATAAGGCAGCAATATGCGACCCGAACAAATTGACTATACATTTTCAAAATCCCACATCACGTCGTATGAAAAAAAATCTAAATGAAATAATCAATCATGAGGTTATACATTATCTCGCTGCTCATAGCCGCATGAATAAATCTTCCGAGATACATTATATAGAAGAAGAAGCTCTTGCTGCAGCATTATATCCATGTGAAATACCTTTAAAAAAACCAATTATTGAAACGATGAAGAATTATGACGATTTTAAAAAAAATGCAGAAATGTTAATTAATTCAAAAAATCCTAATGACAATATAGCAGCTTACTGGTTATTATACAACTGGGGAAAATTCATTATAACCAATATTGGTGACAAAAAATTATTTTCGATAATAATTAATGAAGAAATTTATAATTTGGAATATCTTTATATACAATACTCGAAAAAAAAATAAATCATAAGAAGGTATATGTTTGAAATTTATTAGTAATTTATTTTTAATAATATTACGATAAACAAGTAATACAAGAAATACAAGTAATATATTAAATTACATCGCTCTGTTGAGATAATAATACTTGTTAAAAACTAATAGACTGTGAAAAAAGAGCTTTATGTAGAAACTTAATGTCTAAAGTTTATCGCTTTTAGCATGAAAGACTGCCAAGCTTTAACTTAGGTAAAGAATGGCGGATTGGGGAAAATTTAAGTATTATCGTATATAAATTGTTACAGAATATTATTATATGAATAAAAATTAATTGACAAAAAGCAATTATAATTGGATATAAGCTGAAAGAATTATGAGTAAAGAACTAAGAGAAAAAGCGGATATAATAATAAAAGAACTTAAAGAATTATTAATTCCAGTTAGTTATGAGATTAAACAAATTAAATCCATTCAGGATAAAAAAGATAATTATTATTTGTAGAAGGAGCACTCTATGCCTGTTAAAGGTCAAAAAAGAAAAATGCAAATTATAGATACCGCAAAGGAAATGTTTTTACAAAACGGGTATCAGAGTACTCACATTGGACAGGTTTGTGAAAAGCTGGACATTGCAAGGGGAACAGTCTATCAGTACTTTGGTAATAAACGCGAAATAATTTTTGCGGTTATGGACAGCGTTGAAGAGGAAATTCAGGATATTTTCGATACAGACGATCTGGAAATGTTCCTTACAGAAAATATTGAGAAAGAGAAAATTATTGAATTTATTGTTGAAAGAATGTCAAAATGCGTAAAAACCGTTATAACTGAGCCAATAATTATAAAACTTCTTTTTAAAGAAATCACCGGCATAGATAAAGAAGTCGTAAAATATAATGCTAAATTTATCGGTTCAATAACAAAAATTCTTGCAAGAGATCTTGAAATTATTAAACAAAGAACTGAGTTTAAAAAAAAGGTCGATTCATATTTGACTTCTGTATTAATGATTGGCGGTGTTCTATTGCTTGTTCACGAGTACGATAGAGAAAAAAAGAATATCATGGCTAAAGAAATTATAAAATCAGTTGTTGATGTATATATGAATGGAATTTTAATGTAGATTCAATAACTCAGGCTATCGATTAATGATCGACAGTCTGATCGGGTACAGGATGTACCCGCATTTTGCATGGTTTTCGATAGAAAATCACGCAAAATGTGAGGAATTACGAATTTATTTCGGAATTCCGATATGTCGATTGATACAGGATGTATTAATCGACATCCTGAATAAGTTACCACGCGAGAGTACTTCAAAAAATTTATAAGTTTTTTTCTGAGGTGCTCACTATCAATTCTTCAATTTATCGTGTTTTGATTAAAATATTTAACATTACTTATCGAGTTTTTTATATTATATTTTACTTTGTCGTTATTTTCTGCTAACTGAGCTATTATTTCCTTAACATTATTCCTTGAATTTTCATAACTGTATCTGCATTTTCCAGTATTGGTTATTAATCCTTTTAACCGCACGTAGGTTTCGATTTCATTCTCCGAGATATCTAATAATGGTCTGATAATTTCTAAATTACCATTGAAAATATTTAGTTTGCTGCAAATTCCTGAAATCCTGCCCTGATAAAACATATTTAGTAATATTGTTTCTATATTATCATCTAAATTATGCCCAAGTGCCAGCTTGCCGCAATTTAATTCTTTGCAGAGATCGAATAATACCTTACGTTTACTTGTAGAACAATTATAACATTTATCTAAATCTGAATTGAAATTTACATCATTTTTTTTTATAAACAATGGAATTTCGCGGGAACAGCAGAATTTTGACAGGTACTCAATATCGGTTACCTCTCCGATTCCTGCGATTTCGATATAAGCAGCATAGAGCGAAAATTTTACAGGATAATATTTTTGTTTTTGATATAAAAGATCTGTTAAAGTTAAGGAATCTTTTCCTCCGGAAAGCCCTATTAGAATTTTGTCATTATCATTAATCAGATTTCCGGCAGCTATGGTTCTTCCGAATTTCTTTTGAATTTTATTAATCTCTTTTTGTATCATTTTTAATTTATTGCTTGAATTATTTTTTTGTTATATTCAACTATGGTTAATAATTATATATATTCAGCAAGAACAAAATAATTTAAAAAAAGGCAAGATATGAGTGATAATAGCGATGAATTGGTTTTCGCGGATGATAGCTGCGATAGTGAGAAACCATTAATTAAATCTTTCTGGAAAGTCCTTATTGTTGATGATGAGGAAGATGTTCATAAGATTACTAAACTTGTTTTGTCTGATTTCGAATTTGCAGGTAAAAAACTTGAACTAGTAAGCTGTTATTCAGGAAAAGAAGCGGCTGAATTCATTAAAAATACACAGGATATTGCCGTTATTCTTCTGGATGTTGTTATGGAAGAAGATGATTCTGGATTAAAATTAGTGAAATATATTAGAACTGATCTTGGTAACTCTCTTGTAAGAATAGTTCTTCGGACAGGTCAGCCGGGTCAGGCTCCTGAACAAAAGGTTATCGTTCAATATGATATAAATGATTACAAAGCTAAAACAGAGCTTACATCTGAAAAACTTTTTACAACAGTCATATCATCGATAAGATCTTATAGAGATCTTCAGATTATCGATAGAAGTAAAATGGGTCTACAGAAAATTATTGATGCTTCGGCTAATATATTTGAACTGCAGTCACTCCAACAATTCGTTTCGGGAATATTAACGCAATTTGTTTCAATACTTCGTTATGGAAATGACGCGGTATATTGCCAAATATCCGGGTTTTCCGCGACATCTGAAGGTGGAAGAGCAAAAATTCTTGCTGGTACCGGAAAGTTCAATAGCAACTTAATCAATAAGGATGTTAAATCAGTTCTTCCAGAAGAAGTTAATTTTCTTATAAGTAGAGCGTTTACAGAAAAAAAGAACGTTTTTGACGAAAACCATTATATTGGATTTTTTAAAAGTAAAAATGGATCTGAAAATATAATATACATTGAACGATCCGAAGCTCTCGAAAAATGGGAAAAAGATATGATAGATATTTTTTGTACCAATGTTTCAATTGCATTTGAAAATATCTATCTTAAACAGGAACTTGAAAATCTAGTTGAAAAAAGAACCGAACAGTTAAGAATTGTCAATGATGATCTAAAAGTAAAAAATATGGCTGTTGAAAAAGAATTGAATATGGCAAAGTCCGTGCAAAATTCAATCATGCCTACCCTTTTCCCAATTTCTGATAAATTTGCGGTCAGCGGTAAATATAAACCAATGTACAATTTGGGCGGTGACTATTATGATGTTTTTCAGATTGACAACGATAGACTCGGTGCTGTTATTGCAGATGTAAGCGGACATGGTCTTGCAGCCGCGCTGATTACAGCAATGGCAAAAACATCTTTTACAAGCTCAGCCTCGAAGAAACTTTCAACCGCTGAAACAATTAATGTTCTGCATAAGAGTCTTTATACAAGCGTCGGCAGATCAGGGCTTTATATTACCGCGTTATATGCGATTATAGATTTTTCAAAAATGAAAATGTATTATACAAGCGGCGGTCATAACGACGTTGTTCTTCTAAAAAACAATGGTGACTTGATTAAGCTTGAATCTACTGACACAATTATAGGAATTTTTCCTAATGAGGAATATACTTCTGTAGAATTGGACATTTCTAATGGAGATAAGCTAGTTTTATACACCGATGGTTTACCTGAAGCGAAAAATGAAAATTCAGTTTTCCTTGGACAGAACAAACTATCAGAAATGATAATCAGTCTTGGCAAATTAAATTGTCAAATGTTTACAGAGCAGCTTTTTGACGAGATAAACAGCTTCTGTAATAATGCTCCGGATGAAGATGACAAAACAATTTTAACGATAGAGATTTACTGATTTTTTAATTCGAGTATTTGATTAATACTATTTTTCTTGACTTAATGAACATATCTTTTTTATATTTGAACAAGACATAAAATCTAGAGGTATCTTTATGAAAAAAACTTTAATTTCAATATTTTTGCTGTCAACAATGCTAATTATCCCGAATGCTCTGTTTTCTCAATGGACTCCATCCGGTGACTACAAACCAGAAGAAGCTATTAAAAGACTAAGTGCTGAAAATTTTAATAATATGAGAGCGATTAGTTCCGCATTAATGAATTACGGCGGTGGCGATTCTGAATTCGATAAGCTCATTCAATCATATTCTGAAGCATCAGCTTTATATTTCAGTAAAGAGTATGAACAGTCCGCCAAAACTTTTCAGCAAAATGAAAAGGAAATAAAGGAAGCTGCTCAAGCGTTAGCAGTAAAATATAAAGAAGAATCCGGATCACTACAGAAAGAAATTATACAAAAAGATGTTAAAGAAAAAATCATAAAGAACATTAAAGGTAAAACAGTAAATCCTTCGGCAAATAAATTTCTTGAGGAATCTTCCGAGGCCATTGTTAAAGGCAATGAACTGCTTTCACGTTCCAAACCTAATGACGCTATTAAATACTATAGAAGAGGTAAAGCGAAATTAATTGACTACCTTAATTTTATGGCAGAACAGTTATCCGATGAAGATATTATGAAATGTAAAGCTGAAGCTAAAGGAAAAGAACCGAATGACCGTGAGATTTTTAATAACTGCAAAGCAAATATCGTTGCTGAACGAAAAAAAGAAATAAGTGAGAAGTACGCGAAAGCAATTGCTGATAACCGTAACAAAGTCTATGTTTCAAAAGAAAAATCCAATTGATTGTATTCAGGTTATCGATTAAGCATCGACATTAATTAAGATTATTATTGTAAATTTTCAAAACCCGCTATTTTAATGGCGGGTTTTTCGTATACTGAAATGTCATCTTTATATTTATAAATATTTAGTCTTTTTCTGGAATAGTTTTAATAACACGTAGAGCTAATATGCGGATTTCTTTATTGTTATGAATAATCAGCCCTTTAACTTTCATTTCAGTATTCCTATCCAGCTTGTAGCCCTGTAATGCAGTTAATGCAGCCGCAGTCATAGTGACTTTATACTCGTAACTAGAATTGTCGAAATGCCGAATAATCTTATTATATATCTGTGGATCTTTAATCCGGACTTTTTTTAGAGCGGATATTTTAACACTATCGTTTTTATCATCAAGAATTTTCAGAATATATGGTATTGATTTTTCCTCGCTTTCTTTATCTGTAATGTCAAGCATTCCAGAAATAGCGGCTTCTCTTATAATCCAGTCATTGCTTGCTGCACCCTGTGCAAATATTTCAAAATCCTGCGGATTTTTTAATGTGCCTAACCCGATAAGAGCTTCATATCTAATGTTTGAAACATTTCCAGATTTTGAATACTTAATTAAAATATCTCTGGTATCATCGCTTGGATGCTTTGCTATACCTTTGATGGCTTCTACTCTAACTCCCATATGAGAATCTTTCAACGCTGTAATCAATAATTCAATTGATTCAGGTGTTTTGTATTTGCTAACATTAATAATTGCTTCTTTTCTAATATTCCAGTCTCGAGATGTATGATATCGTTCACTCTCAACTAAAACCAGTTTATTCATTTCTTTTACAGACATGCTTCTACTGCATGATATAATTAAGAAAATAAATAGAAACAATACTAGTGTAAAATTGTTTTGTACAGCAACGAACCGCTTCATGAAATTGATTTTCAATATATTCAGACGGGTTCTATTATTGTTCATTATATAATATCCTATATTGAAATAAAAATTTTGTTATTCTAAGCATATAACCTCGAGTTTCTTCAAATGGCACCTTTTCAACAAACAAGTCAAAATCATCAGCTTTAATATTCTCCTGCCATTTTATCATATTTCCCGGACCAGCATTATACGAACCAGCGATTATTCTAAAATTGTCTTTATGAATACGTCTCAGCCAATTTAAATAATTAGTACCAAAAGTAATCGATATTTCCGGATCATACAGATTATAGCTGGTAATTTTCAAACCCTTCGCGATGTCCTTCGCTGTAGCCGGCATTAACTGCATTAATCCGGCAGCTCCAACTGAAGATACTGCCCTATGATTATAAACAGATTCAGCTTTCATAATTGCGTAAATCTTCCATATCTCCACATTGTATGTTAACGATACTTTTTTTACAATATCCCAATACGCGAGAGGTAATAATCTTTTAGAATAATCTGATTCTAGCAAGGCAATGTTTTCAGTAATTTCAAATTCAGAGAAAAGTCTAAATGTACCTAGAAATTGATGGTAAAAATTTCTATATCTGCTTCCAAACAAAGACATATAATAATAAACCGCAGTTTTTTGATTTTCATCTTCAAGATAAGAAAAATATTTTTTAATACCATCCTCGTATCCGCAGGAAAAATATAATTCTAGATTATTGTAATCATTATCCTTTTTTTCTTTTTCTTTTAAAAAATAATTAATTTTTGAATATGGATTCAATCCTTTTTCTTCAAGAATTTTCAAACGGATATCACGATTTTCATATTTTTTATCGGTAAGAAAAAGCAATGTATGATAATAAAGAGCATTTTCTGAATCTGAAGAATGAACGGCATTGTTAAAATTTCCAGATAAGTCTAATTTTTTAAAATCGTCTTTAAGACTATCAGCAAGTATCCAAGCGTAGTCTGAATCGAAATTGTTTACGATAAGACGTTTAAGATATTTTTCAGCATCAGGATTGTTTTTCTTTTTATTAATTTTGTATAACCAGAAATTGGCATTGCCGGTAAAGTTTTCTTTAGGGAGATTATCGGAAATGATTTTCAAATATGTTTCTGCGTTGTCGAACTGCTCATTTTCTAAAAAATACTTTGCGGTATTCCAAAGATAATTATCAGTATTGGTTGTGTATCCGAATTTGTTTACAAGAACATTTAAATATGTAATGGTCTCGGAAATATTGCGTTCAGATGTAAAATTCAGTAATCTCTCTAATTGATCTTTCTGAATTGCATCAGGTGAATTTTTCGCTAGATTTTTGTAAATTTCGACTGCTTGCCCCCGCCTTCCAGAATACCAGAAAACATCTGCTTTAATCCCATTCAACAAGTAATAATCTTTAAGATTCGATTTATGACTTTCTATTAGTTCATCAGCATTCTGAGTTTTATTCAGACGTATCAGTGTTTTTATTACTAGAGTTGTATAATTAATATTGTTGTAATTATTTTTTGCCGACAAAATCTCATAGGCAATATCATATTTTTTAGAACTATACATAGCTTCAGAAAGCAGTAAAATATCTTCGTTCGATAATGACGGGATGGTATCCTTATTAATAGAGAGTATTCTTTCAGCGGCGGTAAAAGACTGCCATTTATCAGTAAATAATTTCAACACCATAAAGTAATGTTCATTAGCTTTTCCGATATCATTGACCTTCTCGTATATCGAACCAATTTTAATTAATACAACGGATCGTGTACCTGTACCATTAGTAAGAGTTAAAATATTATTTAAACAAACTAATGCTTCATCATACTTTTCAAGATCAGTTAGATTCGCTGCTTTCAGTTTTTGAGCTTCGATGTATATTGGAAGATTGTCAGTTTCTAATAATTCAATAATTTTATTGGAAAAATCCTTCTCGTTATAACCAGTTATAATATTCGATACTTCGAAGCAGACAGTATCGTAAAAAGGAGATTTCAACGCCAAACGAGTTTTCAAGTATTTATAAATAGGATCAGGATATAGCTTAATCTTTCCGGTTCTTTTATATCTAAAAGCAGAGTTAAGATAGTGGTGAAGAGCTTTTTTCAAATCCTTTTGTTCTTTGTATTCATTAGCCAAAATAAAATGTTCTTGTTCAGTTAATTCAGCCTTCTTTCCAAGCATTTCTATAATAACTGACGGATCATTATAGAAAATAATTTCAGAATATTTATTGTCTAAACTTACTGAATCACATCCTGAAAATAATAGTATTATTAAAATAAATAATTTTTTCATTAAACCTCTCATATCTATTTCAAACCCATTTGGTTTTGCCTAGAATTCTTCCTTTTTCTGTAATTTCAAAAATATGGTCTCGTTCAAGAATAATACCTTCTTCTTTTAAATCTTCCAGATAACCTCGCAGGACAATACCAGGTTGTCCAATATTTATTTCCAGACAACGCATTGAAATGTTATTGTTTTCAAAAAATATAAATTCATAAATGTCGTTTTCTAAATTACCTGTTTCGTTCATTTTTAACCATGTAACCCATCAGATTGTATATTAATTGCGCGGCACTGAAATCCGGGTAATGTAGATTTTTTATAGGTGCGAATTCAACCACATCAAATCCGATAATATTTTTCAACAATGATATATTTTTCAGACACTTATTGATCTGATTCCAACTTAGACCATTCGGCGCGGGTGTTCCTGTAGACGGCATTATTGACGGATCCATGCCGTCAACATCTATTGTGATATAAATATTTTCAGGAAAATTTTCTGGAAAAATATTATCCGGCAGTCCTTTTTCTGATATGTAATCCGCGTCAAAACAATGTATCGCGTTGTTTAGACGGAAAATATCCTCTTCCTCAGAAAGACATCTCACCGCGATCTGCACAAACGGAACTTCCATTTCAAAAACACGTCTCATAACACAGGCGTGACTATAAATGCTTCCTTCATATTGATATCTCAAATCAGCATGAGCGTCAAACTGCACAACTCCGAAATTAATATTGCTATCTTTAAAAGCTTTTATAGGAGCTGCAGTTAATGTATGTTCCCCGCCTATCAATACAGGTATACATTTTTGTTCTATAATTTTTCGAGTTTTTACTTCAATTTTTTTTAACACATTTTCTATATTTCCTGAACATTTAATTGGTTTATAAGTACAAATTCCTTTATTCGCCGGGATTATTCCATTGTTAAAGATTTCCAGCTGATTAGAAGCCTTAATAATCGCTTCAGGTCCCTGTGCCGTACCACCGCCGTATGATACAGACTTTTCTAGAGGTACAGGTATAACATGAAAAAGTGATTGTTCCTTGTTATTCTGCTCCAATTCTGATTCGAGAAAATATTTTCTTCCCATTAGGACAACCTGCCTTTGAAATCACTATAATCAAACTGCTTAACTATTTTAATGTCATTATTATCCGGATTATAAATAGCTATAGATGGAAGATCCAACCCGTTGAAAGTCGTGTTTTTCACCATTGTGTAGTGTGCCATATCCATAAAAATAACCTTGTCGCCGATTTTTAGTTTATCATCGAATGAATAATCAGAAATAATATCCCCTGCCAGACATGATTTTCCGGCGAAACGATAAGTATGTTTTTTAGTGAATGGTTTGCCGGCACCGAAAACTTCCGGTCTATACGGCATCTCAAGAACATCCGGCATGTGGCACGCCGCCGACGTGTCTAGTATCGCGATATCTATTCCATTATGAACAATGTCAAGCACTGTTGATATTAGGTAACCGCTGTTTAACGCTATGGCTTCACCCGGTTCAAGGTATATTGTTTTATTGTATTTATTTTTAAAGTCATTAATTAATCGGCATAGTAAATCGACATCATAATCACTTCTTGTAATATGATGCCCGCCGCCGAAATTTATCCAATCCATTTTTCTAATGTATTCATCAAATTTATGTGTAAAGACTTCAAGAGTTCTTTCCAGCGAATCAGAATTCTTCTCACACAAAGTGTGAAAATGCAGACCGCTGATATTATCGAGATTCCTGCCGTGAAATTTATCAACTGTGATTCCAAGTCTGGAATTTGGAGCGCATGGATCATACATTTTAACTTCAGTTTCACTATGTTCAGGATTACAGCGCAAACCGAACTGCACATTTTTATAAACGGATTTTTCTGCTATAGGTATAAAATGTTCAGCCTGAATAAATGAGTTAAAAACAATGTGATCTGAAAATTTCAGCAATTCTGAAAAGTCACTATCGCTATAGGCCGCCGCAAAACTATGCACTTCTCGGTTAAATTCTTCTCTGCCGAGTCTTGCTTCATTCGGCGAACTCGCACATATTCCATGCAGAGTTTGCTTAATGACAGGAAAAAGAGAAAACATCGAAAACCCTTTCAGAGCCAAAAGGATTTTACAGTTTGTTCTTTGCTGCACAGAATTAAGAATTGCTAGATTGTTTTTTATGATATTAACATCAACAATATAGATAGGTGTTTTAATCGGTATTTTATTAATTAGCTCAATAAGATTTTCCATATATTATTCTTTTTTCATTTCCTATTATTTAATTCATATTATTTTATTTAATGGCGGAAGTTACAAAGCCATTATTAGACCGATATTGATTTTGTTAATTTCAAGTCTGGAGTTTTTACGTATCTGGGAAATATTGTAAAGATATTCACAGAAAACCTGAACATTAATTACAGGCAAAGGTATTACGGAATAAGCAATACCACCTCCCATGTAATATGAATTAAAGCTAAAAACATTTACGGCAATATTATTCGATGAAATTAATTTTGTTTCAGAACGGTCATAAAGACCGAAACCACCACGGATATAAGGCATAACTTCATAGTTCGGAACTTTCCAGCGGGCAAAAGAATCAACACCAAATGTTATTTTTGTTAAGGCGTATTCATCAGCAGCGAATTTATAAAACAATGGGGAGAGTTCTCCATACCCGCCGAATCCCAAACTAAAAGATTCATATCTATAAAGAAAATCACCACGGAATCCGAATCCGAAACCGCTAATATTTTCCTTCGTGTCAAGATTATCTATACCACCGAAGAAATTGTATCCCGAATAAGCTTCAATATTCATGATAGCGAAAGCCGACGATGAAATTGATAATATGCAGATGAATAAAATTACTTTTAAAAACTTCATTATTTATTCTATTTAGTTATTATATTATTTGACAAACAAAGCTGAAAATTTGTTTTTAATTTTTAACGTATTTCTATACAAAATATAAACGGCAATAAGTTTGTAAAGTAAAAAAAAGAAATTCGGAGAAAAGATTGACCATGTTTCTTTATGGAAAAAATCTAATATTTTTTAAGTAAGCATGATTAGCAGTCTAATCCGTAAAAAAGGACATTTTCCAAAATGAATAAATCCGCTATAATATATTTTTTTCTAGCTTGTTTTACGGTTATTATAGGAAATTCGGGAACATCAACTGCTCAGATTAATAATTCTGCCGAATTTGAAACAGCAAAAACCCGTTTTGCACAGGGCTTTGTTTATTTCAATGAAATGAAATATCTTTCCGCATCTGAATTATTCAGACAGGCATTATACATATATCCGGAATATCATGTATCCAGAGAATATCTTGCCAGAAGTTATAAAATGTCCGGTTATTTTGAAGAATCCCTTACCGAGTGGGAACTTTTATATAAAAGTGCGGAAAATCCGTCTGTTAAAAACAAAATTGACAATATCCGTTTTTTTGAAGCTGAAATTTCACCGCCTGTTTCTGAAGAATATCTGCTTAAAAGAAAAATAATATCAAAGGAAATGAACAGGTTTAAATTTCCTTATCCCTCCGACATGACAATCGACAGTGAAAAAAATATCTATATATCATCGTTTTCATCCGGCAAAATTGTGAAACTAAATTCGCTATTTGAAGGAATTGACACCAAACAATTTTCAACGAACTCCGGAATTTACGGTTTAGCATATAATATTGACAAAAATCTTATTGCAGCGACAGATTTCAAAAATGATAAAATTTATATTTTAAATACTGATATGAAAATAATTAAGGAATTCGGTTCAAGCGGTTCTGCTCCGGGTCAGCTGCATGGTCCAGAAGGTATCGCTTTTAATAATAAGGATTATTTATATGTCGCGGATACTGGAAACAGCAGAATTCAAAAATTTTCACTGAATGGAGATTTTATTGCAGAATATGGAAAAAAAGGAAAATATAATGAAATGTTTTCAAATCCCACTTCAGTGACTGTATATGACAACAATGTATATGTCACAGACACCGACAACAGCAGAGTGGCTATCTACGACGATTACGGAAATTTTTTGAAAATTTGAAATCTGAATTTATCGTTTCGCCAAGAGGCATCACTGGAAATAACGGCAGAATTTTCATCTCTGATGACAAAAACGGCGTAATAATTTACAACATTGCAGAAGGTACCTTTAAACAGTTTAATTCATGGAATGAAAATGAATATTTCTCCAGAACCTATGCTTCAGCATTCGACAGAGACGGTTTTTTCTATGTACTCGATCATAACTATGAAACGATATACAATTTTACTACTGCCCAAAGACAATACACCAACATTGATATTGAGATAGTATCTGTAGACACAAGCAAATTTCCTGTTGTCGCATTTTATCTAAATATTCGAGACCGATCTGGTAAAAGTATTTATGGTATAAAAGGACAAAACGTTGCAGTTTTTGAAGACAACGCCAAAATGGGCAATATATACATTAACTATCTTAAATCTATCCATTGTACTGTGTAATGATAAATCTTTAGGTTTAAAAAACAACCAAAAAGACTTATCATGGGCGGCGGATTTTATTCTAAAAAAAATGAATAAAAACGACCGGATTAAAATAATTAATTTTAATAATGATTATTGGACTGCTAATGATTTTGACTGGAGTAGACTACGTTCCTTGAAGGCTATGGATGAGGATAATTATTCAGGTGGAAAAAATATAGGAAAAGCGTTATATAACTCAATAACAGATCTTATCGCAAAGGATAATAGAAGAGCTGTAATACTGCTAACAGACGGCAAATTAGATGAAGATTCCTTCGCGCAGTACAGCGAAAAAAAGATTACTAATTACGCCAGAGTGCATAACATTCCCATCTACATAATAACGCTTCAAGAAAAAAATGATGTACTGAAAGATATCGCACAAAAAACCGGAGGAAATATTTACGGTGCCTATGAAATGGATTCCTTGAATAAA
>CAYLTM010000063.1:0-2384 GCA_964386495.1 uncultured Leptospirales bacterium | reverse complement strand
ATACCGCTACACCGCAATATATTCTACGTTCAAAAATAAATCATTCAGAGGATGGTGGTCTGATGTTTCGATTAAAGTTGATATCAATGGACAGACCGGCGTTGAATGGGGCGGATATTTCGTTCCATAAAATGAACCTGTTGCCGAAGTTGAACCGTCTCGTTTCTTCGTTATTACTTCGCAATCACACTTCGCTTCATGAGCAATTAACTATTTTTCAGATATTTTAATGATTAATTTGTTGATAATTTAATTGCATCGTTTATATTCTGGTGATAAATAGTTTATACATCATTTTAAGGGAGATCATATGGCGGTATTACAGCATTCTATTACAAGAAGGAACAATATAAGCACAATAACAATCGGCGGAAGTCTTGATGCGTCTTCAGCACCAGCGTTTGCTCAAAAACTGGAAGACGAAATAAAAAAAGGTTCACTCGTATTTATCATCTCAATGGAAAAACTGGACTATATAGCCAGCGCGGGAATGGGTGTTCTAATATCAATTAATGAAAAACTTGTAAAGGAAAAAAAACAATTAAGAATATGTAAAATGAACGACAAAATCAAGAACATTTTTAAGATGCTGGGTTTTCTCAATTTATTCAAGATTTATAAAAATGAAGAAGAAGCTGAGAACGCGTAAATTATGAATAAAAATCTTGAGTATGATGTGGAACGCAATATAGACGATATTGATTGCTTTAGATATGAGTGTACAAGCGATCTTATGAGTAATAGCATTAATATGGATGTTGTTTCAGAGTTGACTTTATGTCTTTATGAAATACTGGTAAATATTGTCGATCATTCAACCATCGTAAAAAATAAATCAGAAATTATTGATGTTAAACTCGAAATTACACAAGATAAAATTATTTCCACGGTTCATTATTTCGCTCCAAAATTTGATATTACTCAAAAAAGAATTAATAACCTGGAAGTCCATTTTAAAGAAGGATACAATAGAGGTTTAGGATTATTTATTATACAAAAACTAATGGATATGGTTGATTATAAATTCGATGACTATAACAATACTATTACAATAATAAAAAACTTCAAAAAATATAAATCAACTCTTACTATTTGAGTATTGCTGATATAGTTGCTCCTCTTTAATTTTCATGTATATAACAGAAACTATCATATCCATTGAAAAAATATTAAGCTCCGACCACAAAATAATTTCACCATTATCAAATTCAACCATCGGTTCAATCGTGCTGTCATCCATGTAAATACGTATAACATTTAATATTCTCAATCCGCTGTCAAAATTTACTGCGGCCTCAATATTAGTCTCAATATCCTTATCAAAGATTTGCAGAAAATCGTAAATCAGACCAGACAAGGCCACCTGAATTTTAATTGTTATAGAACCCAATTTATTAATATCTTCATCAAGAAATTGAATTTCTTCGTTATTTAATTGTTTCATTATTTTTACACAATATAATGTTTAATATACTGTTTTCATCCTTCAGTATTTTGGAACCTCTAGTAATTTTACATAAACTGATTCCTAATGTTGACGCAATCTCTCTTTGGGATATCCCTTCTGCCAGCATTTTAAGAAGCTGCCAGCGAAGTGTAATATCTTTTATTTCAGACGGCGTGAATAATTCTGTCAATAACTTCTTCATTATTTCTTCGTTATTGATTTTACAAAGATTTATTATTATTTCATCCAGGCTGTCCATTAGATTGTTTTACCTGTTGAAATATTCTTATATGATTTGACAAGAAAAAAAGAAAGCAGTATAGGAATCATGGTAACTGAAATTAATGTTATTACAACTTCTGTATAATCTGTATTGACTGTATCATCAGCAAGTATTCCAATAAATATGAGCGTCCAAAATATAATAACTGGTGTCATAATCGCTATCGCAAGATTCCTTTTCCACTTACCGGAAGATACTCTTTTAGTCAATTCTGCCGTCGCGGGATCGTCAGCTATTTTTTCAGTAATAGCTGAGTCACTGGACTCTACCGACCATCTCTTACTGGAAAGTAGTTCTCCTTTTTTTAGGAATTTCCATCCCATAAAAATCAGAATTATTAACAACGGAATAATCAGTACAGCAAATACACTTTCTGAAAGAGCAAAGGTATCATAGACCGCATGAAACAAATAAGCGAATAATAATCCCTTAAATAATAATCTTTTAACACATTTGGGATCTTCCGAAAATTTCGCGGCACCAATGTAGTAACCCATGATTACGCCAGAAAAAGAATGCAACGGAATAGCGGTAACAGCCCTTAAAACGCCAATACTGACACCATAATCGAAAACATAAAAAATATTCTCAAACATTGCAAAGCCGATAGCAGCTGCTGCCGAATAAACGATACCATCATTTTCCTCATTAAAG
>CAYLTM010000062.1:5374-20884 GCA_964386495.1 uncultured Leptospirales bacterium | reverse complement strand
TTCCACTTTCCACTTTCCACTTTCCACTTTCCACTTTCCACTTTCCACTTTCCACGAAGCAAAAGCTGCAGGAAGAGTAATAACTTTTGACGACATCGAGGGATCAGTATTACGAATCAGGCAGAAAATGGTCAACAGGTTTTACAGAAAATATCCGATGCCCTCACAGTAAAGCTATTAAAAAAAGGTTGACAAAAAAATATATAATAAAAAAATCGGAGTATCACTTGAATAAAGGAGAAACATAATGAAGTTTATTAATATTATTGATGCAAAAAATTCTATAGTTAAAAATCTTAAAAAAGCAGGAACGCTTTCAATAACTGATATTAAAGATTACTTATACAATGAATTTGTGGGAAATTGTTTAACAGACGATACTATCGAGGCTGCAATTTACGATCTTGTTAATCAACAGAAAATCATGCAGGTATCTTTCGACAGATATTCTGCATAATACGTAATTTCATGACCGAAACACAGGCTTTAATCCCCTTGCTGCCTGCTAGCGATTCTGCGAGGCAGGCAGGTAATCATGAATAATACTATTCTGATTTTATTTCAGAATTATCATCATACAAGGTGCTGGAAATACTTCATACATTTAAATAATGCCACAACACACAAAGAAATAAACTAGATAGATAATGAATGTCAAAATAATAAAAGCGAATATAGAAAATGAAGAGCATCAGCATGCAATCGTCTCGCTATTGAATTCATTCGCAATTGATTTGAAGGGTTACAATAAATCTTTGCCTGAAGATGTTCTAAAGAATGTAATCCCTGGTTTGAAAAACTTTCCTACCGTAGAGATATTTCTTGCTGAAGCTGATTCGTCTTATGTCGGGATGGCTATTTGTTTTGTAGGGTTTTCGACCTTCTACGCAAAACCATTGATCAACATTCATGATTTCACAGTTATGAAGGATTATAGAAACTTAGGAATTGGTAAAATGTTAGTTGATGCAATTGTAGAAAAAGCAAAAATATTAAATTGCTGCAAAATAACGTTGGAAGTTCAGGAAAAAAATATAAGTGCGATTAGTTTGTATGAAAAATGCGGATTTGAACGAAATATTTTAGACGATACCGAAGGGCAGATGCTTTTTTTATCTAAAAAAATACATTGATTCGTGTAAGCATCACCCATTAAATATCTACAACAATAAGAGTCGCGTCGTCATCGAGCGGATCGTTATCTTTTAAACCTGCCCACTTGCGGATTGTCATTATCGTCAACGATGAAAATTCATCTGGAGAAAGATCAATATTCTCTTTTAGTAAACTCAGAAGACTTTCTTTACTGAACATTAATTTTTCAGAATTTTTTGCCTCGACCAGACAGTCCGTAAAAAATATTACGCGGTCACCTTTCTCGATAGCGTATATTCCAGAATGATAAACGCAATCATCTGTCCAGCCGATAGGGATCCCGCCACTGTCATCAATGAAAAACTGCGAGCAGCTTTTCCGGTACAACACCGCCGGCCAATGACCCGCGTTGGCAAATACCATTTTATTATTTGTGTAATCTATACAAGCGTAGAGACCGGTAATAAAATTATCGCCGAGGTATTCGAACATTGTCTTATTGATTTTTGTCATCAGAATGTCGGGTTTGTCCGAATATTCCAAATGAAACTCATATGCCATTTTCAGCATGCAACATAATATTGCGGCTGAAATTCCATGCCCGGAAACATCAGCAATCAGAAGGTTGATTATATTTTCCTTGATGGATCGTATATCGTAAAAGTCGCCGCCAAGCTCATACATCGGAACATATCTCAGCGAAAAGGTATCCTTTTTAGTATCCGGCAGATTGATCTTTAAAAGATTTTTCTGAATCTCATGAGCGATTTCAATATCACGACGGATTTTGAAAAGATCGTCATGATCGCGAATAGATTTTTTCAGCGACAGCAGATTGTTTATGCGGGCGAGCAGTTCCATTTTATTGATAGGCTTCACAAGATAGTCATTCGCGCCGAGTTCAATACCAGTGATGATGTCTTCTATGCGTCCCTTCGCTGACAGCATGACTATTGGAAGTTCATACTGTGAAAACTTTTCTCTTAATTGGCGGCATGCCTCATAACCGGAAATTCCCGGCATCATAATGTCCAGCAAAAGAATATCGGGAGGGCCATCATCTTCTATAAGTTTGAGAGCTTCATAAATAGATTTGAAAGCTGCCACGAAAAAATTTTCCATCAAAAGTATATTAATAATAATCTGAAGATTGTATGATTCGTCGTCAACAACCATTATATAGCCCTTTGTAGCTTTTTTATCAAGAAACGCGTTATCAGGTATTTTTATGTCTGGAAAATCATATTTAACATTTTCCATTAAATGCGATTTTTTATTAAGTTTTTCTTTTTCCGATAAGTCTCCCTTAAAAGAATTCATTGTTATGTAAAATGTCGAACCGTTTGTACTGTCTGATTCCGCGCGTATATTTCCTCCATGCAGTTCAACTATTTTTTTAGAAATAGTCAATCCAAGACCAGTTCCGCCATAAAGTCTTTCGTTCTTGGAATCCGCCTGAATAAAAAGATCGAAAACCTTATCCAGCATTTCACCGGGAATTCCAATACCGCTGTCCTGCACAGCGATTAGAACATCCCTGCCATCATTAATGTTCTGTGCGAAAATTTTTATATAACCGTCTTCTGTGAATTTTATTGAGTTGCCGATAATGTTCATCATTACTTGCAGAAAACGTTCTTCATCGGCAAAAATATAATAAGCGTCGCGTCCAATGTCATTTGTAACTTTCAGATTTTTTTTCGCGATTACGGCGCCCATCATTTCAACTACTTGTGATACGACAGAGTTCACATCGACCGAAACTTTTTTAAGAGATATGTCGTCATTTTTAAGACGTGAGAAATCAAGAATATCATTTACAAGATTTGTCAGTCTTTTGCCGCTGGAAAGTATTATCGAAAGGTCGTGCTGCAGTTTCGGTGCTAACTCGCCGGAAGCGCCGTCCAGAACGGATTCCGTCATACCAATAATTCCATATAACGGCGTGCGAAGCTCGTGAGAAATGTTCGCGAGAAAATCGTCCTTCATGGCATCGAGTTTTATCAGATTTTTATTAGTCTGAGCCAGTTCGTTTATCTGAAGTTTTACTATTCGTGAAAAATCGTTAAACGTCCTCGCGAGTTTCCCGACTTCATCTTTGGGAATGCGTTTGATGCTGTAGGTGATATCGCCGGTTTCGATATTGCGGACATCATCCATTAAATTATATATAGGTTTTGTGAAAATCTGGCTGAAAAGAAACGCGAGAAGTATCGAAAACGCGACTGCCGCAATTGACGAATAAAGTACAATGCGCCTCATTTTTATAAATGGTTTATTGAGTTTATCACTGGAAAATATTAATCTGCTGCCGCAGACGGGTTTCTTATTTTCAAAGTATTCAATAGAAACAAACTCATAGCACGATCCTATTCCGGGTAATTGAATTTCGTTAAAACCTTGACTGTTGATTACACGCTTATAATCAGCATCAGATAAATATTTTTGCGTGGTGAACATTGCCGAATATGTTTCGTCAGCGACGATTGAAGAGAGCACCAGCCCGCTTTGATTATTTTTTTCCGTAAGCAGAAACATGTCCGCGTAAAGCAGTCCTGAATTTTTGAGCATGCGGTAACTCGATAACATGTCGCCCGCGTCAACTTTTATACCGCTGATATCCCCGGCGTTCATCAGCAGAATATTGAACAATATTTTTGAAAGAATTTTCGAATTGGTTTTCCCTTCACGGATAACCGTGTCGATAAGATTGTTTTTCTGCGAATGCAGATTATACAGTGACAGCGGCAGGGACGCGGACAGTATAATTATTACAAAAATTATTGTAAGTTTATATTTGATTTTCACAGTTGCTCTCTTTCATTATTACGCGGTTTTCCTATTTCAGTTTTTCTAGCGCGTTTTTGCGGTTTTCCGCACGCGGCAGATACAGCTTAACTGTTTCGTTATCCGGATCCGCTTTTTTAATCTGCCGCATAATTTTTATTGTTTCACCATATTCATGTTTTTCATAAGACTCAATTCCCTTTTTTTCTAGGGTGATTATTTCACTTTTAATTATGTTGTCGATTTCTGCTAACATTTTGTCAGCCTCTGGAAAATAATCAGCACACTGCCTCAGTTCATACGCGGCATCGTAAAAATTTTTATTGTCGTAATGACGTTTGCCTTTTACATAATGGGATTTTATCGATTCTATATTGTTCAAATATTTTTTTGCTTCAAGGTTATCGGAATCAATATTGAGAGCCTCCTTAAAATCGTTTTCAGCGGTGATTATATTTTTTGCGGACAACTTTGACTTTCCTGATTTTACATAATCCGCAGAACGACTCACTGCGATCGACGAATAGTATTGTTTCCTTTCTAAGGAATATGTGTCGAAATTATACGCGACACCAATGAAGAATCCGGTGGAATGCAGTGCTTTGTTGGATATTATCACAAAGGAGTAATTAACACCGGCGAAAGGGTTGACGCTTTTATATGGAACAAGTAATCCTCCCTCGAATGAAAAGCCTGGTTTGAATGAATACACTTTTTTCTCGACATTAATTGCGTTCAGATACACGAAGTTCGCGTTGACAGCAAAACCTCCGTAAGCGGTAAGCAGCGGATAAATATTATACTGCAATGATGGTCTGAATCCGAGGCTGGTAACTGTTAATGCGGATTTACGGCTTTCAGTCAACGCGTATGGTGTAAAGGAAAGATCTACTGCCGTGAAAAATATTCCAGACGAGTAAGGCACGCCTGTAAGACCATAATAACCCATTCCGTAAATTTCACTTCCGTAATAGCCGAAAACACTGCTGTAGCCGCCCCTAACGCCAATCATTCTGCCGATAGAATTTTGGTTCGTGTTAGTGTTAGAATATGAATATGCTGCACACAATAAAATTACACCGGCTGCTATAATAATTTTCATTTATTCGACAGTAATCCCCATTAAGGTTTGAAAATCCATAAATCTGATAACCCTGAATCGGTGATCTCTTTACCGCCGTACAAAACCATGTATTTCCCATAAGAAATTAATGACGCGGAAAGACGTGTTCCAGGATTTGTCTTTACGGTAGTCCATTTATTTTCCGTAAAATTGTATTTCCAAAAATCATTTAGTAGTTTTGTATCGTTTGCACCGCCGAATAAATACGCGGAATCCGAGCTATATGAATATGCGAAAAACTTTCGAGCGGACGGAGCGCCGGCTGTTTCTAATGTTGTCCAGGAATCTGAAGCGATAGAATACACAAACATTTTAGAATCATGTCCTGTAAAAAGATAAACTTTGTCGTTATAATAGTACGCAGCCGCGTGATCGACTTTCTCTGGAATTTCCTTAAGTTTTACCCACGAAGGTTTAATTGCTGTATTGGAAAAGTATTGCAGTGAATAGGCTTCATTAGTCGCGTTACCGGTAGAATCCAATCCACCAAAAATATAAACAAACGTTGATGGTGATGACGATGATGATCCGGGAACAGAAATATTCGTGGCAACTGCAGGTTTAACGACTGTCGAAAAGCCATATCTTGCATCCGGGTATGGTCCATTAGTCATAGCTGGTTGTATGACGCTCCAGCCATTGGACGCAGCATTATATTCTGCCAACTGATTAAGTGCGACAGAATCATTATAACCGCCGAAGCGTAGCAGTTTTGTTCCAGCTAGTATCAGCGTGCCGTCTGCTATTGGAGTACCACCCTGTAGTACAGTGACGGTTTTCGTAGAAAGATCATAACTAATGAAGTCGCTTTTTACAGAGCCATTCGATTCTCCACCGTATATATATAGAAGATTTCCAACAACAGCGGTCATTGCTTTGTATCTCGGCTTACCGGCATTTCCAAGAAGGTTCCATGAGCCATTATCAGCAGGCGGCACGATAGTTGATGGGGGATTATTTTCTCCGGTTGGATTTTCAATAAGCACGGCAGGTTCAGGGGGATTATTTTCTCCTGTCGGGGTTTCGGATGGGGAAGATGTTTCAGCGGCTGCCGAATCACCCTGAGATGTTCCCGTTTGGACTGTGTTTTCAAGATGTATGACATCGGCAAATTCATCACCGCAGGTAAACATCGAATATAGAAAAGCCGCGGTAAAAAGATAAATGCCAGCAGAAACGGCAAATAGCTTTTTAGTGTTTATCTGCATAATACCCCCCATTTAATGAAATAGAATCGAAATATCAGGAAAATAAACAAACTTCCGGTTAAGTATCGGCAAATTAGTAATAAAAGATGAATATCTTGAGTATAAACAAAATTCAAAATAAGTAAAGAAATATTTTGAAAAATTTGCATTTTTATTATTCATTAACCAGTTCGCGGTGATTAATTCGTCTTTGTTAAAAAAATGCATAATTTCAATAGGAACTAAATACTTTTAAGCCGAATCTCTATAATTTTAATTGAAAATTATTCTTGACGACCTGCCGTTATTGAATGTTTTATTAATCAGATTCGGCTTCTTCACGAAATTCTGAATTACTGAGGTATGAATTTGACTCCTGATTTACTAAAAAAATTGAAATCAAAAGAGATAATAATTATTCTAGGACTTTTTTGTGTATTTTTTTCATTTACAAAAGCCAATTCCGAAATTTCTACCATTGATGTAGAGTTGTTCAGTAAACTGGAAGGCTCCTGGTTAAGAAAAGAATATATGCAGAATGTTATTCAATCAAAATCACCAATAAAGGCTGCGGCAGGTTTGTATAATGTTGAATTTCAATTTTCTAAAAATTCTGGAAAGTACAAATTTTTTACACTTCTAAGTTTTCATGAAGGATCAAATTTTTCGATTAATGAATTAAAAATACTGCCGGATAAAACCGGTTTTCAAATCGGGTTTGATGTTATTGAAAAAGACCAATCCTTTAAAAGCATAATAATAAAAACTGACAACATTGCAAATCCAAAAGAAATTTCATGCTTTGATGGTCAGAATAATGTTTCATTTCAAAAAATAATTGAAAAAGATACGGAAACAATTGTAAATAAAATAATTCTGGCAGGAAAATATCAAGACAGCAAGGGCTTATTATTTGTTTTTGAAGAAAATATGATAGCTAAGTGGCCGGATAAAACATTTTTCTATCGTATTAACTTGGATTGTGTAGCTAACATCAGCGATTATATTTGGTTGGTTGATTCAAGCGGTAAAAGTATAAATATTTTTTATGCAATTGAATGGAATAATGGAAAGCTGATGGTATATAATATTGATGCCGAGACAGATATGGTTACCAAACAAGGAAGCCCAATTCTGGTTCTTAGCAGAGTTGATGAACAAAAATCTAAATAAAATCTTTAAATAAAGGCAAAAAAATTGACTCCCGATTTACTGAAAAAATTGAAATCAAAAATACCTGCGACGAGGGATGATGCTGCTTTAAAATTGATTGACTTCATCGAAGAAGCAAAAGCTATTCTAATAGAACAGATTATGAAAAAGGAAAATGAAAATCATCACGGAACACTTGTCTATGCGTTAAGTTTTTTAAACTGTAGTCAAAATTTTGAGTTTGCATTTGAGGTTCTGTTAAAACACAAATATGAATCATTTATAGAAGCTTTCGCAATAATAGAATCCAACAACTATGTTCTCAATGAAAAAACAATATACAAATGCCGAAAAATGTATCTGGACTTCATAAAAAATATTGATAAACAAAATTACAGCGTTGAAGAAAAAAACGAGAGATTAAGAAAAATTTCAGCCGTGTATGAATGGTTTTTAAAGTGAAAAAAATAATAGTGTTGTTAATTATTTTCTTTATGTTAATTGTTTACCTTTTTTTATTCGGTAAATTATTTCCTTTTTCACCTTTTACTATTGGATTTGAAAAACATGAGTTGAATAACATTACAATTTATTTAGAAAACGGAAGTGCTTTTAACGATTTTGATGAAATTGATACTTTTACAAAGGATGTCGAAACCTTCCATAGACTCAAATTTAGAGATAAACCGGAAATTTATGTATTCTCAGACAAAAATTCCTATTATAAAAAGACTATAACTAAAGCGAGATTCATTGCCTATCCAAATGGGACAGTGATGATTTCTCCTTGGGCTATAGATGAAGCAAGGCAGGGAACAATCTCCCTGGAAATATATTTAAAACATGAATTGTCACACATAATTTTATTCCAGAATATGGGATTAATCGCCTCATATAAGTATCCGCAATGGTTATTAGAGGGAATCGCTGTTTATAGTACGAATCAAATGGGAACATCCTGCTATCCAGATAAATCGATGACATATAAAATATTACAAAAAGGAAATTATTTTCCGCCAAATTATTTTAAAACCGCTAAAGAAGATGATATTATTTTAAACATTGAGAATCCTATTGCTTTCAAATATTCTGAATTTGCCTGCATTGTTGATTATTTAATAACGACATATGGTGAAGAAAAATTCTATCAATACATGTTTGGACTTTTTAAAAACTATAATCATAACGAAGTGTTTAAAAATATTTATAAAATAGAATTTCAGGATTTCCTCATAAAGTTTGTTGATGAGACCAAAACTAGAATAAAATCTTAAAATTTTCTTAAAAATCAGCATTTTATTTTTCAATTTTCACTTTTTTGTCTTATATATTAATAGAGGTATATTTGTTATGGATACAATCTGTTTACAAACTTCTGTTAATATCAACAGGGATAATTTGTTAGTGCTGGAACAATCAGCTGAATGTTTTGGTATTTCGATTAGTGATTTGATTACTATGCTTTTGCGAAAAATGTTAATCGATAATGAAAACCGCTTTAAAAAACTCGAAACTGTGAAATACCAACCGGATGATCCTGAAAAAAATTGGACTATTAAAAAAGTTTCCTTCAAGCCGGAAGATTATGAGCTTTTTACTAATATGCGGATGTTTTATAAATTGTCTGTGTCGTTTATTCTGGCTAAAGCTATCGATCAGTTTCTTGACGATATCATAGAAAACTTTGGAAAGATTCAGAATAACTATTTAGAAAAATTGTGGGAAATCTGTCGTCAAGAGTGTGATTCATCCGTTATTTGGACTGTTAACTGGATAAAACCTCTGTTTCCAATGAAAATTTGAAAAACATCCTGACCTCTATTACGAAAATTGAACTTTTTTACCAGTATATTAAAGCTGATCTGATACCCCATATCTTAATTGAAGGATTATTCATTAATAAAATAAGAATACTGATTAAATATATCACAAAATAGATTATTCTTGACAATAATTTCCATTAGAATCACCATTTCTTACTCTTTTATAAGGAGTCTCGTCATGAAAAACATAATCACACCAAAATTACTGATCATTTTCTGTATAGTTATTCCATCCATAATGGCAGTTGCGACTGAAAACGCGAAAAGCATAATAGAAAAATCCGAAATCGTCGTAAAAGGGGACACTCAAACAGCTGAAATCGGGATAACTATAAAGACCCGTCGTTGGACACGCACTATGACTATGATTTCCTATGCTGACAGAATCAATAAAAAAAGTTTCGCGGAGATAACTTCGCCTGTGAAAGATGCCGGAAACCGCTTCCTGCTTATAGATAAAAATATGTGGCAGTATAATCCCAAGCTGCAGCAGACAATAAAGATTTCGCCGTCGATGATGATGCAGTCATGGATGGGATCCGATATGTCCAATGATGATGTCGTCAAAGAATCGAGTATCATCGAAGACTATAATCACACCCTTGACGGGATTGAAGAGAAAAACGGTGAGGAGTGCTACAAACTTTCGTTAATGCCGAAGAGCACATCCGCTGTTGTCTGGGGAAAAATTATTTATTACGCGCGCAAAAGCGATTACCTTCCTGTTTATCAGGAATTCTACGATGAGAAATTCTCACTGGTGAAGTTCGCATCCTGCGAAAAGTTCAAATCCATGGGAGGAAGATTAATCCCCACTCTATACAAATATCAGTCCGTTGAAAAACCCGAAGAATACACTCTCATGGAAATTAAAAAAATCAAATTCAACACACAAATTCCTGCGAAAATATTTTCACTTCAGAACCTTCAGGGTAAGTAAATGAAAAATTTTGCCGTGATATGGAAAATCGCCTGGCGAAATGTTTACCGCAGTAAACGCCGCACAACTTTAACTATGCTTACAATAATTTCGGGCACTGTTATGATTGTTCTGCTTAACGCTTTTGCTTACGGTGGGCACAAACAGATGATTGTCGATGCGGTATCTGTCAGCACTGGACATCTTCAACTGCAGGAAATGGGCTACTGGGACGCGCAGACAATAGATTATGCTTTTATACCCGATACAGAATTAATTAATAATCTACGGATTGATAGTCGGGTCAAGGGCTGCGCGTCCCGCATACAGACTGATGGACTTATCATTTACGGCGACAACACCTCGCCAGTTATGATTATTGGTATTGATGCTGATCACGAAAAGCTGATTACCAATTTCCACGAAAGAGTTCTTCCCGGCGGAACGTTCATCACCGCCGCGTCTCTTAAAGAGGCTGTCATCGGTGAGACACTTGCCAAAAATATTAACGCGGTTATCGGCAGCGAAATCTCGATAATGTCTCAAGGCTTCGACGGATCTATCGCGGCTGAAAAACTTTTCGTGGCAGGTATTGTCCGTACGGGAAACACCGACTTGGACAGGTCGCTTCTTCTTATGAATATTATTCAGGCGAATGAGACTTTCTACATGGAAGGTTTTATCAACACGATTGTAATCACCATGAAAGATTCCAATGATATTTCTAAAATGCGGGATTATCTGCTGACTATGGTTAATACCGATGTCATCGATGTCGTAACGTGGGAGACAATGCTTCCTGAACTTGTACAGTTCATTGTGATGGATGACTGGAGTGCGTATATTTTCGATGCCATTCTTTTTGTGGTCGTGGCTTTCGGTGTGCTCAATACAATTCAGATGTCGGTTTTTGAACGCACTAGAGAATTCGGCGTGATGCTATCTATAGGAACTAAACCTATGCAAATAATCGGTATGGTTATTACTGAGTCGTTTATTATTTCTACGGTCGGGATTATTATCGGCACGACAATCGGTTACGCTTGCAGCTATTATCTTTATGTTAATCCTCTCGACTATTCTGAATACGCGGAGGAGATGGCTGTGTGGGGTATCAATACCATCGTGATACCCGCTGAAGCTACAATGCTTAGTCTTGCTGTTACCGCCGGGGTGATGACTATTCTGGTGCTTGTTTTTTCGTGGTTTCCCGCGAGGCGTGCCGCGACTCTGAATCCGATAAAAGCTATCAGGCAACTGTAAATTTATGATATTTATATTTTAAAGCGAATTCTATTGAAGGAAATTTTACGAGGTTCCGGTGAAGCCGGAAATAGGATATCTTGATGAAAATGATTTTGCTTTTGTCATGGAGAAACATCTGGAGAAATAAACGGCGGTCACTCGTCGTCATATCGTCTATTGCTGTCGGAATAATCAGCATGATAATCGCTATGGGAATTATGAACGGTTTCAACGGTCAGATGGTGGAGAACACTATCAATACATCGATTGGTCATATAGCGATTAGAAAATCCGGTTATGGTGATGATATGAAGATCGGAAAAAACTTCGCGGTATCCAGCAATATTATCGATGGAATTACGCGGGCAAAACATATCAAAGGTTTTACCCGGCGTGTTAAGGCTCAGGGAATTGTCCGTTCCAGCCGCGCTTCCAGGGGAGCAATGATTGTCGGCATCAACCCTGTCACTGAAAAATCTGTTTCTAATATTTTTGATTATATGTTGAAAGATGATATCAGTCAATTTCTAACAGACAGTTCCGATAGTTCCGTAATCATCTCTAAAATTCTTGCGGAAAAATTAAAGCTCGGTGTCGGCAGTAAAATTATTATTATGGTGCAGAATAGTAATGGCGAACTGGTCGCCGAAGCATCGGTCATCAAGGGGTTGTATCAATCGCCTATCGAAAGTTTCGACAGGTATGTGATTTTCACTGGCATAAATAATCTTCAGAGAATTACTGCCATTGGAGAGAATATCACTGAAATCAACATTATCCTCGATGACAAGAATTCTGCCGGTGCTGTAAAATCCGCATTAACTATTGCGATTAATGATACCGGTATTGAAGTTCTTTCATGGAAGAACCTCGCACCAGCGCTTGTCAGCATGGTAAAGCTTTTTGACCAGATGTCGTATATCTTTTTCATGATAGTTTTTATTACGATACTGTTCTCAATAACTAACACTATGATGATGGCGATTATGGAGCGTTTTCACGAAATCGGCGTTATGAAATCTATCGGCACTTCCCCGAAAATTATTTTTTCGCTGGTTGTTCTGGAAGCTGTTAATCTCGGTGTTGTAGGTCTCATAGCCGGCGGGTTCATCGGTATTATTTCAGTTTATGCAATGTCGTATACTGGAATCGACATGTCATACTTCGCGGACTCTGTAAGACAATGGGGCACCGGTTCGGTTATTTATCCAGTGGTTAAAACTATGGACTTCATTATGGCTGTGATTATTGTTTTTCTTACGAATATTTCAGCATCATTATATCCTGCCTTCAAAGCGGCAGGTATAAAACCGTTGAAGGCTCTGCATTACTTATAGGGGAACTTTTAATAAGTAAAAGCCTTGACAAGTATTTTTATTATTAGAATTATTTGGAATGACAAACATGATAAAAATCAACTCGCTTACAAAAACTTATAACGAAAATTCGATGCCGGTTGAAGCGTTAAAGGATATCAGTCTTACTATCAGTAAAGGCGAGTTCGCGGCTATCGCGGGACCTTCCGGTTCTGGTAAGACAACTCTGCTTAACATTATCGGCGGTCTGGATAATCCCAGTTCTGGTACAGTCAGTGTTGATAACGAATCTTTGAACGGTTTGAATCAAAAGCAATTATCAAACATTAGACTGCACAAAATCGGCTTTATTTTTCAGGCATATAATCTCATTCCTGTTTTATCCGCTGTCGAAAATGTGGAGTTTGTTCTGCTTCTTCAGGGGGTTGACGACAAAGAACGCCGTGCCCGGTCAATGGCGATTCTTAGAGAGGTTGGTCTCGAAAAAGAAGTCAATCGCCGTCCGAGTGAAATGTCCGGCGGTCAGCAGCAGCGCGTCGCGGTCGCTCGGGCGATAGTCTCCGAACCGATGATCGTTCTCGCGGATGAGCCGACTGCAAATTTGGATCAGCATACCGGCGCGTCACTTCTGGAACTGATGCATGATCTTAACCACAGGAAAAATATCACATTTGTGTTTTCCACGCATGACAGCATGGTCATGGAAAAGTCTGATCGGATTATTTACCTTACAGACGGGCGGATTATTTCCGACAAGTCTAAAAGCAGCAAATAATATGAAACAATCTTTTAATGAATTTTTAAATTTATTGAAAAGAGCTAAAACCCAAGATCTTCAACCCCACGTTATGTGCATGACTGGAGTTATTTATTCTATATATATTTTCAGAAATGTCGAATTGATTACCAAAATATATTTTACAGTTAAGTCCATTATTTTGAATTTAAAAAAAATCACTTATGTGATTTTTTGTTTTCTTAAAATTTCGTCGTTGGTAGTTGTGATTATTGTAACGACAGAAACAGCCGTTTATCCGCAGAGTAACCCCGGCACCACGCCGAATGATGATACAGCAGCTGATGAAACAACAATACCCGTTCCGCAGGAGTCTCCGGAAGCGAAACCTGACGGTGATGATAATCACCCCGATGTAATTGATGAGTCTTTGCAGAATTCGCCACCTGAGAAAAACCCGAACTGGAAATTTAATCCCCGTGGAAAATTTTCGTTGTATTATTACCAGCTACCTGTTGAAAAATATTCGCTGACCGGCAGCAATAAAGTTTTGACTGCTGATAAAAAGCAGCTGGAGCTTTCGCCGGAACTTCAATATCATAACGCTTTGACCGTCCGCATTGATAATCAACTTGAACTTATTAATGGAAATTTTCTTAAATCGCCGGAATTTGAGTATTTGCATAGTTACGCACAATTCAACGATTTGTTTCATACCGGCTATGATATTAAATATTCTGATGATTATTTGCTTCGAACAAATTTCAGCCGCGCGTATGTTAAGTATCTACACGATGACTTCACTGTTATAGCAGGCCGTCAACAGATCCGTTTCGGCAGCGGACGTATATGGAATGTTCTCGATGTTTTAAATCCGATATCTCCCTTGTCGAACGCCGACAGCACGAAGGGTACTGACGCATTACGGGCGGAATATTATCCCGGCGATATGGCGGAGCTTTCTATTATTATTGACCCGAAAAGGACGAACGATAATCTCAATGAAACGGATATCGACAGCACCAATGTTTTGCTTAGAGGGAAGACTACTATTTCCGACACAGAGACCGCGCTCCTTCTCGGCAGGGTGGCTAACAGAGTTGTCGCGGGCGCGGACGCTTCTACGATATTTTTTGGCGGACTCTTACGATCCGCTGTTTTGTACTCTAAACCCGCCGGTGAAAATTTCTTTATACAGGCGGGCGGCGGTTATGAATATACCTTCGGGTTTGGTCTATATTTTCTTAGTGAATATTTTTACAACCAATCCGGTATTAATTATAACAGCCGTATGAAAAACGCTCTTGCCGAAACCGCGCTATCCGGGATGACCCAGAAAAATTATTTTCTTCTGGCAAATCAGTTTATCACTTTTAATAAGCACTATCTTAGTAACGTGTTTGCATACGACATTTTTCCTTTGCTCCGTGGTGAAATTTTCTTCATTGGCGACCTTCAGGGGCGCGGTCTGCTGATGTCGCCGACTATAAAATTTAACGCTCTCGAAAACCTCGATTTATCGCTTAATATTTATTCGGCAAAAATTTTCGACGGCGCTCCCAACAGTTCGGACTTTTCTGATATGGAAAATAATCTCAATGTTAATGTTTATTTGAGTCTGTACTTCTAATAATCAATATGTCGGAATTCCGAAAAATCCACATATGTGGAAAATCCGCATAGTTACGCAAAACATTTGTAACAAATTATCCACGATCAAACGTTGCCCTGAGACCACCTTTCGTCATCTCCAGTCGAACGATAACCAGTTTCTGCGATGGTATTATTTTACTTCCTATAGAACCCCTGCAGGCGTTTATTGCCGATTTCCGCTACGAAAATATTTCCTTGAGAATCCACTGCTATGTCATGAGGCACAATCATCTCACCCTTCGCGTTTCCAAAAACTCCAAAATGTTCCAGAACCTGACCTTCCAGATCACATACAACAATACGGCTCTGGTTATTATCTTTTTTTCCATAAAGGAAGTCGCCGCCGTCAGCTATATAAGCCCGGCTACCTCTGACTTCAATACCAAAAGGACGGCCGATATTAATCCCTTTCCAGGTTTTCAAATATTTCAATTATGTATTCAAACGCATCGCAGATATGACTCCTTTGGAATA
>CAYLTM010000062.1:0-5364 GCA_964386495.1 uncultured Leptospirales bacterium | reverse complement strand
GTCATCAACTGCGATACCATGGGGCAGATTAAACTCATAATCACCGCCACCATAATGGTTGATCTCCCATATAAATTTTCCGGAAGAATTGAAACGTACAACGCGGCTGTTACGATAACCATCGGAAATAATCACATCACCGTTTTCAGCGATTACCACGTCGGTAGGTTTTGCCAGAATGTATTTATTCGATGTCACAGGAAATGAACGGATTTTATTTCTGATTCGCAATTGAAGTTCCAGACCAACCCTGTAATCTTCACCGATTGTCATTACGAGATTTCTGTTGCCATCAAACTTGTACACTTTATTAGTTTGCGTATCCGTTATCCATACGTTATCATATTTATCAACTGCTAATCCATGTGGAGACTTGAAATAATTCTCCCCCCACGCGGATATTAATTTTCTCGATTTTCCATCATACTCAAATATTACCGGCTGATCAATTATCTCCTCATTGTTAAAATTATACTTGGATCTGTGAACAAACAATATATTGCCGTTTGATTTAACAGCTACACCGGATCCTTCACCTATGATGTGATTACCGCCATCAAATATTTCCGGCATGTACTGAGTTTTCTCGACTGGTATTATTTCCGGACTTTGATCCAGCATGATTTCTGAACTGCTTATGAATGGTATAAACAGTAAGATTATCATTCCCGAAATAATTTTATTCATAACGCTGCCCCGCTTTTTTGATTAATGTAAATATTGCTGATGAGATTATTTCAGCAGTTGATTTGCAGAATGCTTCATCATCCATAGTTTTTTTAAAAAAAACATGACCGTGAACACTGCCTTCTATCATAAAATATATCAGAGATGCTGATACTGATTTTCCAGCTCCCCAATGCTGTAAAACTGTATCAGTTAGAGATATCGCTTTATCCTCTTCCGCTGAGATTATTTTATCCAGAACTTTGTCGGTAAACCGTCTTTCGGTAATGACCCGGTGAAGTCCGGGATCCTGATTATGCTGCTCAATCATGTATTGGATAACTTGTAGTATCAATTGATAAATTTTATTATAATCAAGTTTGTTATGTTTTAATGAATTTATTATATTTTGTATTTCCGATCCTGTTGCTGCAGCATACCGTCGTTTAACTAATTCATGAAAAACCGTGTCTTTGTCCTGAAAATACCGGTAGAATATTCCTACAGAAAGCCCCGATCTTTCAACAATTGTTTTTGTTGTCGAACCTGAATATCCCCGCTGCGAAAAATCTTTTTCCGCGGCAATAAATAATGTTTCACGCGTCTCAATACTCCTTGACTGTACCGGAGAAGCGACATCATTCTTATTTTTCACAATTCTGTTTTTCACTATACCTCGTCATTGATTATATTTTATTTGTTACAAAATAGTTTTTCTCTGTTATTATCGCTTCCGCCCGCCAAAGGCGGGCGGAAGGCTATCATCATTGAGTATCACCACTTAATGATTAGTATATTGCCAGAATTACATTTATGAATGTGATGTCAAGTTCATTTTTGTTAAACTGTTGAATTTTTTGCCAACATATGTTCGGAAAAATTTTTCGACGGCGCTCCCGATAATTCAGACTTTTCTAATAGAGAAAATAATCTCAACATTGATGATTATTTGAGTATGTATTTGTAATAATCAACGGGGGCGGAATTCCGAAAATCCACATATGTGGAAAATCTGCATAGTTACGCAAAATTCTGCGTAACTATGCAGATTATTATACTCAGGATGTCGATTTATACATCCTGTAAAATCGACATGTCGGAATTCCGAAATAAATTCGTAATTCCTCACATTTTAGATGATTTTCGAAGAAAAATCATCTAAAATGCGGGTACATCCTGTACCCGATCAGGCTGTCAAAGTTAAATCGACAGCCTGACTAGTGAAAATATTTTTACAAAAGGAAAGTTTCTTCTGCGTTAGGGATTGAGCGGAAAACCGCCTATGGATGATTTTAGTTAATTTTCCACATATGTGGTTTATCATCCTTGGCGGTTTGGAGTGATAGCCCGCCGCGTAATTTTTAGCCGCGTCTTTGTTTCACGATTGTTAGCGGAACGCCCATATTAATTTAATCTGGATGTCTATCATTACTTAATTTAAAATCGACATGTCGGAAAAATAAAAAACAATTTCATCTCAATGTTTGTGAATCCCTGATATATTCGCTAAATATTTTTTAAACGCTGCTGCGTTTCATGCAGCTGTTTATTGAGACGACGATAGTAGCTATACCATACTAATGTAATTACAATGCTGAATATTTCTGAAAGAATAATGATAATAATAAAAAGACCTGTTGATGGTACTCCAAAAAATAAAAGCGCCGCCGCCGTGCCGATTGCACAAACAACAAGTACCGCTATAATTGATGCTACCGGGTATTTGCCGGCATTCTGCATCAAAACGATAAATGAAGAGCTTGCACATAATCCGATTAATGAACCCGAAACCGCGCCGTGCAATGCTGATTGTATAACATTTCCACCGCCTAAATATGTACCGATAAGTGCAACGACCGCGCCTGAAACCGCACCGACACATGCTGATAAAAAAACTGTTTTAATTATTTCTAAATGAATCTTCATTATTTAATCCCCAGATATTCTTTAAATGGTTTTACATAATTCCTTGCTATCTCGACTTCTTCATTGCGGTTTTTTAGTTTTAACAAAATTTTACCGCCAAACCACGGTATGATTTCCGCAATACATTGAACATTAATAATCATTGATTTTCCAATACGAACAAATCCTTTACTGCGGCATTCATCTTCAATCTCATACAGTTTTCTTTTAATGCGCAGCGAGTCGTTTGCCGTTTCTGCGAACACATCATTCCCATCGGAGCGAAAATACCAGATATGTTTGAAGTCTGTTACTTCGAAATGATCATCTTTACGACCGACAATGTACTGTTTCACTTCTGTCGATGAACTGGTGAACGATAGTGTGTTTATTAGCTCCGCGTCAATGCCGCCTATGCCGGGACCAAATAGAATTACCAAACCGCTTTCCGGAACCGATTGTCCGCGCTCAACAAAGGTGATTGACGCGGATTCAGTGATATTGAAACCCTTCTCACGAAGCAAAGGCTCGAGTAGAATTTTTACGGGCGCGCTTGAAATGATTGCTATATCTGACATTAATGTGTCCTTGTTGATTACATGATTTTTGTTTTCTTTAGCGACAACCCAACATTGCGATACGCGCAGTTTGCGTTATACGCCCAGAACGCTGTATCCATGCTTTTAGTATGTATCATTGTCAATATGAATTTGCGCAAAAGATTTACACGAGAATAAATTTTATTGTTACATAAAATAAGTTTATCGTAAAAATCTTTTTCTGAAATATTCTGTAAACGATATGTAACGGCGGTCATGTCAAAACGATCCCATGTATCGACTCCCGGCTTGAAAGTAAAACGGTTTTCTTTTTCAAATTGCGTGAAAAGCCGTGTTCCAGGAAGCGGTGTTAATATCGTTGTCTGCATTACATCGATAGCTTCAGTCATGATGAATTGCGTTTTACGTTCCATACTTTCTACTGTCTCGGCATCTGAACCATAAATAAATGCTCCGAGAACCGCAATCTTATATTTATTTATTTTTTTGAATGCTTTTCTGTATTCAAGTTTCAGGTTGAGATTTTTATGCATCACTTTAAGTTCTTCAGGATCGGCAGACTCAAGTCCGATGAAAACTATTTTGCATCCGCTTTTATGTGCCCAATACAGCACTTCATCGTTTGACCCGAAATTGAGGGACGCTTGACAAAACCATGATTTATTCATCTTGCGGTCAACCATTCCTTTGAATAATTCAATTGCCCGCTGCTCGGCTTCTTTTCCATACCCAAGGATATTATCATCAACAAAAAATATAAACGGCGTATCAATGGTTTCCAGCTCTGCAAGAACTTCATCGGTTGGTCGCTGACGATATTTTTTTCCGTTAAACGGCGTTACCGAACAGAAATAGCAATCCATTGGACAGCCTCGCGATGTTTGTATCGTCGCGAAAATATATTCATCGCTGAATATTTCCCGCATCGGCATAACCGTTCCGGCAAGGTCGTCATGCGTGCCGGTGTACTTCTGCTGTAGTGTCCCGGCTTCAAAATCTGCAATCACGTTTCCCCAAACACTTTCCGCTTCACCGATAACAATTGCATCAACATATGTAAGTGCTTCGTCGGGACACATCGAACAGTGAATGCCGCCCATCACCACTGGCACACCTTTATCGCGGTAAATTTTTGCAAGCTGATATGCTCTTTGGGCACAAGAGGTAAAGGCGGTAATGCCTACAATATCAGCATCCTGATACTCAAAGCTTTTTATGTTCTCATCAATTAGAATAATTTCATAATGCTTTGGAGTGAGTGCCGCTATTATCCCAAGCCCCAACGGAGGATAGGTTGATGTCTTGTTGATGGTGAGCCCGGTATTCACCTGATTAACCGGATTGATAAGTACTAGTCTTTTTGTTTTTTGTTCAGCCAATGGAATGTCAATTTTTATTTTGCTGCGATTATATTCTTTTTTCAGCACTAAAATCAATACTGCAATTCCTATAAAATATACAGCTATTGCAAAAAGAAAACAAAATGAAAATTGCATAATAATCGAAAATGACCGAGGAATAAATATTGCCGTAAAAAATATTGTCGTGGTGCTGAACATTATTATCGGGACAAGGTAGGGCAATTTTTCACCAAAACGCAGCACCGGATAACAATTTTTTCTTGTCTCTTGAATTCCCGACCGATAAGTCATCATATAACCAAACAGAAAGGAAGCAAAACCAAGAATCTGCGGAAGCTCCCGTGGAATCATAAAAATTGTACTAATAATTGTCGGAACAATAAACATTATCAGTGGGATATACGGTACGATTCTTTTCATTGTTCGCCTCTTGTGTTTTTAAGTCGTTTTGCCGCTAATGTTGATTCATAAACTATTAAGGGTTCCTGTTTTTGCAGTTCAACTGCATCTTCTCCAAAGTAATCACGGAGTACAAAACATTCATTTTGATCGGCAAATACATTTAGCCCCGACAATATAAATAGAACAACAGCAATTAGTTTTTTCATAAACACTCCATTTGTAAAATATACTCAGAAGAATAATATATACTATTCATAAAGTGGTTGTACTCATTAATGATAGCCTCCGCCCGCCACTGGCGGGCGGACAGTGATAATAACTTTGGAAAACCATTTTCTGATTAGTAAAGTAATAATAATTTTCTGGGAAGTAAAAAATGACATGATGCCGTTTTTACATGGTATGATGAGAGATTTATATGATAAGATGATATTGCCGAATGCGTTATTCAGGATGTCGATTTATATATC
>CAYLTM010000061.1:3026-20985 GCA_964386495.1 uncultured Leptospirales bacterium | reverse complement strand
TATAATTCCAGCTAATTTTTTTAATTCTATTGTAATCCTCGCAATAGTCAGTGCAATATTTATGCCATCTATATTAAAAATTGTAATTGTAAAATTAAAAATATCTTTTGATGATAAAAATGATTTACTAGATATAACTGATGAAGATTATAATATTGAAAAATTGTAATTATTAAATATCCAGACAAACGGCATCTAACTCTTAGGAAACGGTTCCTCCATAAATTAGATGAAGGCAGGTCATTGAAAATAAGTACCGGAATAATTCAAAAATATTTTATTGACAAAATTAATATTGATTATGTCACATTGTTAAAACATCGTCAGTCCGTTTAAGGATATAAGTAATAGACTAAAAGGCGGCGTTTGTTCTTGAGGAAGAACAGGTTTTGTACCGGGCTTCATTGTTGAGGCAGTAGATTAATAAAATAATTTATCTATGGGACTTCCTCCTTTAAATATGTCCCTAAAATGAAAACAGCAATTTTAATAATTCTATTATATACATTTTTCATTAAGCACTTGCTCCTAATCGGTGGTGGAGTACTATTGTTAATCGTTTTAGCCTCATTTAAACGATTTCTAATCACCCAATATTACAATAAAAAAACCATTATATATTGTATCCGCTCAAAGTCATGTTTAACCGCTGAGTATAATTATCTAATATGCAATGAAATAAAACCTTACATAATATTACAAAAAAACTGCATGGTACTGAGAATATAATCCACATCGCTAATATCGCTCAACTTTTCTGCAAAAACTACTGGTCACTTATTATAACATGACCAGTAGTTTTCGGGAATTATTAATCCCGCAATTCGAAGTAATATAGAAATTTTTGATTTTTCCGAGATATTCAGTGAAGAAATTTAGCAGAATATATAATTAATGTTCCAGAAATTCTAACAGGAGGTAATAATGTTAATTAATAATGATAAACCTAATTTGATAACATTGATAGAAAAAGCTCTGAATGCTGAGACAAAAAGAAATAAACTGATCGTAAATAATATTGCTAATGTAGATGTTCCTAATTTCAAACGCAGCGAGCTTAATTTTGAAAGCGAGCTTAAAAGAGCGATTCATGAAAATGAAAACCGAAATGGAAATAATCTTCCTGCAAAACTTACGAATGAAAGACATATACCATTTTATATTAAGAGAAATGTTAATGACGTTGAACCAAAGGTAAATGTTGATTATTCGACAACTAATAGAAATGACGGCAACAATGTTGATATCGAAAAAGAGGTTGTGGACGCGACTAAGAATTCCATGCGTTATAATGCGTTGATTCAAGCAATATCTGGAAAATTCTCTTCATTAAAAAGAGTGATGCGCAGCGAATAATTTTTTATCAGCAAATATTTTCCCTGCCGCAATATTTGCGGCGGGAATTCTTGTAAAATGTTAATTTTTTGCGAATTTTCTTTAAAAATAACAAAAAATCATCTTCAAATCGAAACATGTTCCATTTTGAAAAGACGATGGTTCCATAGTTGTGTAATTTAAAACCAGCCAGCCGGTTTTTATATCGGCTAAAAAAATATTTTTATGGAGAATACATGAAAACACTAAAATTAAAAAGTAAAGTTGGTTTATTAAGTTATCTGGGAATTATTGCTCTATTAGTAAGTTTTTCCTTCACTGGTTGTGACATGGAAAATATTGATGATGGATCTGACTTACAGACAAATTTCGAAATGGTTCTTGATTCTAATGGACTGTCCAAAGCTGTTACTGGAGGCTCCGGTGCAATCGCTACAAATCCAACAAGCGTACCGGTAGATGCGAACATTTCTGTTAAGTTTGACGCGGACATTGATGCAACGACTCTTAATACAACTACGTTCAAAGTGACTCGTGTTGATACAAAAGAAGTTCTTGGCGGAACAGTATCATATTCCAGCAGAGTAGCAACATTTACTCCAACACGTACATTTGTTTTCGATACAGTAAAGAAAACTAAGGTTCGTAAAGGTCTTAAACAGGATACATCATATACAGTAACTGTAGATGCTCCTAAAATTAAAAGCACAACCGGTGCAGTTCAGGGAACTGCTGTATATACCCTTACTTTCAAAACTATCGATCTTGACTATGGTTTCTATTTCCTTGGTGCAAACGGCGAATACCAGAAAGCGATCCCAGGACAGTATAATCCATACTTTGATACATCTAAACCGACTGTAATTTATTTTCACGGCTGGCAAAAAGGTTCTACAAAAAATGAAGACTTCGGAAACGACAACGCGTTTTTCTTCAATTCTGCAACTGTCGGTGCTTACAATGCAATCGGCTCTTGGAGAAATAAAGGTTACAATGTTTGTATAGCATATTGGGCACAATGGGCGGATGAATCAGAAGTTAAAGACGCACAGGCAAAACTGTGGTTAGGTAATAACGGCAAGAAAGGTATGCGTTACATGATACGCAACGGCTCATATAAAACTTACTCAACAACAAATAGCGTGACAGATCTTTTATATAGTGATTACAAAACTATATTTACCGGTTCAGTAAGCGGAATGCGTTTTATGGGTCATTCACTGGGAAATCAGCTTGCAACTCTTATGGCATACAAAATAAGCAATGCTGTAGCAGCGGGCACAGTTTCATCAAACCTAATGCCTAAACGTGTAACTCTTCTTGATCCTTTCTGGGGAAAAAGCAATGAAACCTACAGCGGAAATATTTATCCTGGAGCAAAATGTGTAATATACATGAAAGAGATGCTTGCTCGTGATGCTTTCGCTCTTGAAGAAATTCGTACTAACAGTAATATCGGCGGTTTTGTAGGAGACAGCTGTACAGACATGCGTAAACTTGCAGCATATTATAATCCTTGGCCTTCATTTGGTGATGACACTGCAAAACATATCTATTCTTACAACTGGTATGCTCTATCTATTGATAAGATTGTTTATGCTGATAAACTTCCTGGGTCTAACGGTCTTGGTGCAGCAGCATCGGATGCTCAAATTAAAACTGTAATGAACTGGGATTTTACAACAAAAGCTATTAAACCGACACTGTATAAATATGATATTAACTTAGGAAAATCTACTGTAACTCCTGCAGATGATACATTTAAACAGTCTACCGGTATATGATACTTCCGCACTAAAAAGAAGTTAAAATTACTTAAAAAAAAAGACTGCCTTTTCAGGCAGTCTTTTTTTTTATATTCCCTAAAATACCATAAAGTAAATAAAGATTGCTTTACAAATATAATAATGTTAGTTATAATGAATTATTAAATTATAAGTAATTTCTCTTTCAGGAGCTTTAATGGAGCAGATCGTTTTATTTTCACAATATTCATTTGAAAGCTTCGCACCTGCCGCACTGACATTAGTAATCTTCATTTATCTAGTTTTGAAAAAAAAGTCTGATAATACTCACAGGTTTCTTTGTTACTATTTTTTAGCAGCCTTTCTTTATGAAGCAGGTCATTTTATTACATATTCGGTATATTCACCGGTTGGTGCGTATGGATGGTATCTTACAGCGTTTGCCCCATTCGGTCTTGTTTTTCTCATACAGTTCGCGTACAGCTTCTCTCCTCAAATACTAAAACGGGAGTCATTGATTGTATTTCTTATATCGCTTATTATTTCTTTTGCGGTCTATCTGGAATATATGTTCTTTGCTGTAAGAAACGGCATTAGTTTTTCTGAAACCGGCTACGCGCCCGCATATATCTCAAAGCTGATACCAATAGCAGTTTTGATTTTTTACGGCTGGACAATTATTGTTTTTGTTCGGATTGTGATATATGAAGAAAAACATAATGTTAGTGCAAATATTTTTAAACGTTTTCTTTTCCCATTAACTAATTCCGGCAAAACAGCACGAAATTTTGCGTATCTTGTATCTCTTGATCTTCTAAAAGTAATACTGCTTTCAACCTATATCTTTTTCAAGGCTTTGCCTTATGTTACAATTATATCAGCTGTTACCGCGTTATTTCTAATAGCTTATACTCTATATGTTGTGGTTTACATTAGAAGTGATATATATAAATTGTCACTTCGTTTTAAAATAACTGGTTCAGTTTTTATTCTAAATATAATAATATTCTCAGTAATGGGATATGTGGCACTTTCCCAGTTTGAGTCTTCATACGATGAAAGACGCATTGTAGAACTACAGTATCTTATTGAAGAAATACGTTTAGGAGATTTTAGCAATGCGCCTGAAGAGGTTGATTATATTTTGAAAATTAGTCATCCGGAATATAAACGTGTTTTTAGTAGAATTACCAAGTTTCAAAAGCCGGAGTCGCTAGAGCTATATGACTTTACTCCGGGTCAGTGGAGCTTTAGTAATACCGAGCAAAAGATTTATCCTGAAGATGCTATTGAAATGAAACGCTATTTTGTACAATTAGAGAATAATAATTTCAACCAGTACATTATTAATGTAGATGGTATTAAGTATGGTGTAGGTTATAATTATTACGACTACAGGAAAGCGGCTAACAAACCGGCTTTTAAACTTATACTGGTTTCTATTTTTTTATCAGTTGGAATTCTATTTCTAATACCGTTTTCCATTTCGAGGTTTAGCGCATATACTGATAATGAAAAATTTGAACCGGATGTAAAGGCTGATACCGGAGAAGACATTGATGATGAAGATAGTGAAAAGGAATATATTATAACACCGGATACTCGTCAGAAAATTAAAAAAGCTGAAGATTATATCTTTGAAAATTACATGAATGATCTTTCGCGAGAGAGTGTAGCTGATGAGGTTGACATGAGCCCGGGTCGTTTCGGGCGAGCATTTATTATATGTACAGGCAAGAAGGTTAGAGAATATACCAATGATGTAAGAATAGATAAAGCGAAAGTAATGCTTGAAGGTGATGCCGCGATAATCAATATAGCATTTTCGGTTGGATTTGAAAGTCTCAGTACCTTCAGTCGAGCGTTCAACAAAAACTGCGGGATCACCCCGACCGCCTATAGAGAAAAAATTCTGAAGAAGTGAGCCGCGAAAAATTACTCTAACCGTACAGCAAAAACCGTGAAAACCATGAAAACTCTCAATACCCTACTAAATCGATAGGAATACTATTTTAATTTCTTGACATTTCTAATAAAAAAACTACTCTGGCACCATTAATAAGTGCTCTGGCACCATTTTTTTACTAGAAAACCGACGTTTGCAAAAGGAATGATTATGAAACTTTCAACGAGATCAAGGTATGGAGTCCGTCTAATCCTTGAACTGGCTATGAATTACGATAAAGGTCCGGTACAACTCAATACCATTGCGAAAAATCAGGATATTTCGGAGAAATATCTTGGGCAGCTTGTGATACAGCTTAAAAGTGCCGGAGTAATTACAGCGGTTCGTGGAAAAAACGGCGGGTATCTTCTATCGAAGGAACCCCGAAACCTAACACTGCGTGAAGTTATCGAGAAACTTGAAGGGGATCTCTGTCTCGTTGAATGTATGACCGGCGCTGTCAATTGTGAAAGAACCGATTTTTGCATTACCCGGGATATCTGGCGAGAGCTGTCGCTTAGAATGGTCGAATATCTGGACAGCGTAACTATGCAGGATCTTGTTGATAAAACATTTAATGCAAAAAATGATAATAATTGCATTTATGAAATTTGAATAAAGGGGGTAAACATGCCTATTAAAATACCAAACAATCTTCCAGCGTATCAAACGCTGTCGAATGAAAACATTTTTGTAATGACTGAAGACAGAGCTGCGCACCAGGATATTCGTCCGCTGAAAATCGCTATACTGAATTTAATGCCGACAAAAATAGCGACTGAAACGCAATTGCTTAGACTCATAGGAAACACGCCGATACAGGTTGATGTAGTTCTTCTACATCCGGCGAGCCATGTATCGAAAAATACTTCGGAGGAACATCTTGAAAATTTTTACAGGACATTTGATGAAGTTCGCGGTGAACGGTTCGACGGACTAATAATCACCGGCGCACCTGTTGAACATCTTGAATTCGAAGATGTCAATTATTGGGAAGAGCTGAAACAGATCATGGATTGGAGTCTGCATAATGTTTATTCGACGCTGCATATTTGTTGGGCGGCGCAGGCCGGGTTATATTATCATTACGCGGTACCGAAGTATTCTATAAATAAAAAAGTGTTCGGTATTTTTGATCACAATATTTGTGTAAAAAATGTTCCATTACTCAGAGGGTTTGATGATCATTTTCCGGCACCTCATTCACGGCATACGGAAATCAAACGTGAGGATATTGAAAAATTTCCGGAGCTGGTTATCCTTTCGGAATCCGAAGAATCTGGAATCTTCATTGTGACTTCCATGAACGGTAGACAGATATTCGCGACAGGTCATTTGGAATATGATGCTTTGACGCTTAAACTTGAATACGACAGAGATGTAGCTAGAGGTCTTGATATTTCTGTGCCAATGAATTATTTTCCAGACAATGATCCGTCGAAGGAACCAGTCGTCAGGTGGAGAGCTCACGCGAATCTCTTTTTTTCAAATTGGCTCAATTATTACGTTTATCAGGAAACCCCTTTTAACCTTGGTGATCTTGGTTAATTGTCAGTAAATAATATATTTTAAAGGAGACACCCAATGAAAATTGCACAAAACATTATTGAACTAATAGGAAACACGCCATTAGTTCGAATCAACAAACTTAATGAAGGCGGCTTTGCCGAGGTTACCGCAAAACTTGAGTGGTTTAATCCGCTCTCAAGCGTGAAGGACAGAATCGGCGCCGCAATGATAGAAGACGCTGAACAGTCCGGCAGATTAAAAAAAGGTATGGTCATTGTTGAACCGACAAGCGGCAACACTGGTATAGCACTGGCTTTCGTCGCTGCCGCAAAGGGCTACAGATTGATTTTGACAATGCCGGAAACCATGAGTGTCGAACGACGAAAACTTCTGAAAGCCCTTGGTGCAGAACTCGTTTTGACAGAGGGTGCTAAAGGTATGAAGGGCGCGATAGCGAAAGCGGAAGAACTTTCCAGGGAGATCCCTGACGCGTTTATGCCGCAGCAGTTTAGTAATCCCGCTAATCCTGAGGTACACCGAAAAACGACGGCTGAAGAAATCTGGCGAGACACTGATGGCAAGATAGACATTCTAGTGAGTGCGGTCGGAACAGGCGGAACCTTAACCGGTATCGGTGAAGTAATTAAGAGCCGTAATCCGAACATCAAAGTTGTCGCGGTTGAACCATTAGGATCACCGGTGCTTTCCGGCGGACAACCGGGGCCGCATAAAATTCAGGGGATCGGTGCGGGATTTGTTCCAGAAATATTAAACACACTTATTATTGATGAAATAATAAAAGTGCAGGAGTCTGATGCTGGAATAACCGCAAGACGGCTGGCGAAGGAAGAGGGTCTGCTCGTAGGGATATCTTCCGGAGCTGCGATATGGGCAGCGTTGGAATTATCGAAACGCGAAGAAAACAGAGGAAAACTTATCGTGGCTATCAGCCCGAGTTCTGGAGAAAGATATCTAAGCACCTGGCTCTTTGATGAACCTGAGACTCCGACAGCATGAACGGTATTTGCATTTTAAGTGGAACACTTTCTCGAAAAATTTTATAGGGTCTGGGGCGAAGCCCCAGCGAACGCCCGGCAGGGTTATTAATGGAGGAACCAATGAAAAAAACTAATTACAGATTTGAAACACTATCACTTCACGCTGGTCATCAGCCGGATACCGATACCTTATCAAGAGGCGTTCCGGTTTATCGCACCAGCTCTTTTGTTTTTAAAAATACTGAACATGCCGCTAACCTTTTTGCGTTGAAAGAGCTTGGAAATATTTACACACGTTTGGGAAATCCTACACAGGGTATTCTTGAGGAACGTATTACCGCTCTGGAAGGTGGTGCGGCATCAGTGGCAGTCGCGTCGGGAACAAGCGCGATACATTACGCGATAATCAATATTGCGGGACAGGGCGACGAAATTGTGTCAGCCAATAATCTATACGGCGGAACCTATACAATGTTTGATACCATATTCCCGCAGTTCGGTATTACAACAAAATTTGTTGATGCCAAAGATCCGAAAAATTTCGAGAAAACGATTACCACAAAAACAAAACTTCTATACCTGGAGACTATTGGTAATCCGGTATTGGATTTTACTGATATTGAGGCGGTCGCGAAAATCGCGCACGAGCATGGTCTGCCGCTTATAGTCGACGCGACATTTACCACGCCGTATCTACTGAAAACTATTGACTATGGCGCGGATATCGTAATCAATTCGTTGACAAAATGGATTGGCGGACATGGAACTGCCATAGGGGGGATTATTACCGATTCAGGAAAGTTTAACTGGAAAAGTGATCGCTTCCCGCTGATGAATGATCCCGATCCGAATTACCACGGATTGAAATGGGCTCACGATCTGCCGGAATCTCTTGCACCGATCGCATACGCTCTAAGGTTCAGGACAGTGCCGTTGCGAAATCTTGGCGCCGCGATATCGCCTGACAACGCGTGGATATTTCTTCAGGGCGCTGAAACACTATCTCTAAGAATGCAGAAACATTCAGAAAACGCTATGAAGGTCGCCGAATTTTTGAAAAATGATAAACGTGTCGCGTGGGTTCGATATCCCGGACTGAATAGTGACCCGACAAATTCTATTGCGAAAAAATATTTGAAAAATGGATTCGGCGGAATGGTTGTATTCGGTATAAAGGGCGGATACGATTCGGCGGTGAAAATGATTAATAACATTACGTTATTTTCTCACCTGGCGAATGTCGGAGACGCGAAAAGTCTTGTACTGCATCCGTCATCAACATCACATTCGCAATTGACCGAAGCACAGCAATTAGAGGGAGGCTTAACGCCTGATCTTATACGTTTGTCAATCGGACTGGAACACCCGGATGATATTATCGAAGCTCTTGATGATGCAATAGCCGTTTCACAAAAATGATTATAAAACACCAGTCGTATAGACTGGTGTTTTATGAAATTAATACTTCGTCAAGTGATTACTATCTTCCGAATTTCTTCCTGACTTAAACCAGTCGAAGCGGAAACTAATTCAGGACTAACACTATTTTCCAATAACCTTATCGCTATTTCATAAGCTTTGCGTTTTTCACCTTCTGCTATCCCTTCAATTTTGCCGATTCCATAACTCGAATCAACCATACTTGCTTCGTAACGGAGCTCATCAAGATATCGGTCATATTTCCGTCTTTCCTCTTCTTTCATTTTCAACACATTCAGTTTTTCTTCAGCTTCTTTTAATCCCCTCGCACTGAATGTGTCTTTTACCTTTTCATTCTTTAAAAAATATATCCATTCGTCGAGATTATCTTTTGTGTTGTCATCAAAACTGTCTACCTTCAGAATATAGCATTCAGGAAAGATTTCTTCTATTGAATTATATTCATACAGCTTTTTCTGTTGTTCACTTAGTTCCAGCTTGTCGTTTTTATGCAGTCCGAAAAAATTCGTCGTACCTCGGTAAACATAATCTACACCATAACCTAAATCGAAATAGACTATGTTTACAGAATATACTTTTTTTACTTCTTCATATTTTGCAGATCGATTCAGTCTTTCAGAAATAATTTTTGACACGCCGAATAATATTCGCGACAAATAATCGAGCTCTTTTGTTACTTGTATTTCAAACACGATATAGCTTTCTTTTTTGTCTTTCGCTAAAATATCGACGCGGTTCAACCGGTTCGTTTCCGTTTCTTTATTGCTCTCGCTTTCAAGAATTTCTATAATCGTTATATCTTCTTTCAGCAGTTCCGACAGAAAGCCTTCTAATATAGAAAAGTTTTCTTTTTGCCGCAAAATATGTTTAATCGCCCAATCAAACCGAATTAGCTGTTTTTCCATGAAGATCCCTTTTTAAAGTTCTTAAAGTTTTTCAACCTTCAAAAATGACTCCGCACCGCGATTCTCGATAAATGCTTTATATTTCGTGTTACCCGATAATGGAGTTTTGAAAAGTTCTGAGAAACCTAGCTTGAAATTTTCAGATATAGATTCCTTTGCGTTTTTCGCGCTGAAAGAATAGCCCATAGCATCTATTACAATATCTTTTATTTCAAAAAATTTCTTGTCGGACTTTTTGCCGTCTGCCACGAAATAATAATCCGGCTGATCAGCAGTATCGCCCGCGGCAAATGAATAATGCAGACCAGCAGCATCCATAAATAAAGATTTACTCAGAACATTATTGAATTTTTCACCGGCAGCCGCGTCAAGTACTGGAAAATATTTCACATCTACTCCAGAATATTTCCAGAACCCTTCATTATTTTTTGCCCACTTACCATTAACGCCAGCAATAAATACATAATGTTTGCCATCGTCGCTCATCCGCAAATCGCCGATCATATCTCCGGCAACTCCGTTTTTCACGATAAAATATTTTCTGTCTCCCGCGTATTCGTAATCCCAAGCGTCTTTCGATTTTTCCCATTTTCCATTATTGGTTACGCGATACACATAAGACATCCCGTCATTGCTCATTTTCAATTCACGAATAATATCATAAGTTTCGCCGGGAACACCGTCACGAACCACATATGACTGCTCGCCTGTATAGTTTAACGAACCGTCTTTTGCTTTTTTCCATTCACCGTTTATTGACACACGATACATGAAATGTTTCCAATCATCTGACAAATACAGCTCATTGATGTATTCACATTTGTCGAGTTCCTTGCCGTCAATAACCGCGAAACCTGTCGCGCCATTCATGAAACTTATTTTGTCATCGGTCGCGGCTCTGAACGCGTAGTGAGTGCCGTCCGGACTTATCTGCAGATCAAAAACTCCGTTATAAGCGGCGCTTTTAGTAATCTTGTCATCCTTGATCACAACAGCGTATTCTTTTCCTTCAGGCGTTACCGCTACATAAGCGTAAGCTTTCGCATCCTTCGAAACGATGAGATCCTTTTTGTAAGTGTTTTCGAGAAGGATCTCGCCTTTTTTCTCAACAGCAGTATAAATATTGTTAGGCTGATTAAGCTTTGGTACCACAAAAATCCCGCCGATAACTAATACAATTAATATCACAGCCGCGATGATAATAGTTTTAATGTTCACAAAACCATTTCCGCCTTTAACTGTCGCTTTCTTATCATTAGCCATGTCTTTCATGTCTACCGAAGACTTCTTACTTTTGATTTCTTTTTTCACAGTGATTCTCTCCATATATTTTCCTAGTCTATTACTGTTTTATTACAGTTTAAAGCATTTTTAAAAAATTACATTAAAAAATCAAGCATAATATTATATTTGTATATTCACTATTAGCATCAAGATTGTTCTCATTAATCTTTTCTATCGCGGCGTTAATCTTTTTTTCAGCGTGTCGGATTCTTTCGAGATAAAAAGTTTTCAGTAATCTGCTAAAAATTACGCATTAAATATCCGATAATAAATAGAGAACTTTCGACCTTTAAAAAGAAGCGATTATTTTAATAAATATAAATCGACATCCTGTTTGGTTATTTATTATTTTGACATTAATACCGATACTTAAACTTTGAAAGATATTTTATTGTATTTTTAATAATTATAGTGTTCATGTTGATTAGGTTGCTCATGTAATATTTTTGGAGAAGGATATGCTTAAAAAGAAAGATGAAAAGAAATATAAAGTTGGTTACAAGGAGGCTACTAAACTAATATATCGTTATGCAAAGAAGAAAATTCTTGAGCAAATTAAAGCTGTAGCGATTATTGTAGTATACCTTATTTTATTTCAGACCATTGTTTTACGAATACCTCTATCAGACGCTTCTATCATAGCGGTTGGTTTAGTATTGGTTGTGGTTGGTTTAACTTTTTTTATGGAAGGACTTCTTCTAGGTCTCATGACTCTAGGCGAAGTTATTGGAATAAAACTTCCTCAAAAAACGAAACTGCCCGTAATTCTGATTATTGCGTTTATTCTCGGTATCGGTGCTACTTATGCGGAACCCGCGATTGGCGTTTTAAAAGTAGCAGGTTCAAGTGTTAAAGCATGGGATTCTCCATTACTTTTTCTACTTTTAAATAAGTTTTCTAATTATCTCGTTTATTCCGTTGGTATTGGTGTTGGTATCGCTGTTGTATTTGGTATGCTTCGTTTTTTATACGGTTGGTCGTTAAAACCTTTCATATATGTTTTAATCACAACACTGATTATTTTGTCTATTTACGCACACAGTGATCCTAATTTAAGATTGCTACTAGGTCTTGCCTGGGATTGTGGCGGTGTTACTACAGGTCCAGTGACAGTACCGCTAGTATTAGCTCTTGGTATAGGTATTAGTCATGTTGCTAGCGGTGGAGAAGAAAACAGCGGTGGCGGATTTGGGGTGGTTACACTAGCTTCGTTATTTCCAATCATTGCGGTCTTAATTGTTGGAATTGTTTTATCTTCCAAAGTACCTAATCCAATGACTGCCAAGGATTTTTTTGATCAAAAGAATCTTGAAAAAGTTATATACCTATTTCAAGATTCAGATGATATGAAAGGATATGCTTTAAAAAATATTTCACATGAGCTGCAGCTTCAAATGTTTTCCGGAAATTCCGAATTGCTTTTGGACTACGTTAAAAAAATAAGTAATAATCAAATATTACTGAAAAAGCTTTTCGGGGAGAAAAAAAACTTTGAGATGTGGGTTCTTGAAAAAGGAACAATCGATCAACAGCATTCAGTTTTTGGCATGGAACAAGATCTCGATAAAAAAAGATCGAAGTTTCTGAAAAGCAATTCAGGTTTTAATAAAATTGATTTTTTCAGCAGAAGTTCAAAAAGTGCTATGCAGGCTATTATTCCTTTATCACTATTTTTAATTCTTATTTTATTTATAATTTTAAGAGAACGTCTTCCTAAAGCGGATGAAATATTTCTTGGTTTGTTTTTCGCTGTTATAGGGATGGCAATATTTAATGGTGGAATAGAAATAGGACTATCCAAAATTGGTGATCAAATCGGAAGTAACCTTCCTGCGTCGTTTTCTGCTATTGAACTTCGCAGTGAAGAAACTGATATTAAGAATTTCAATCCTGAAATTGTAAATACCGCTGTAATGCCTGATGGCACAATAAAAAATTTTTTTTACATCTACAGAAACAATGAATATTCTCCCATTTTATATAAACACGACAACTACAATAAGGAACAAAACACTTACCGGTATATTCCTACAAGAGGACCTCTGTTCGGTGGAAAAGAAAGAAGCTTTTTGGGTATTCTTGTTGTTCTGATTTTTTCCTTCATCATGGGGTATGGGGCAACTCTCGCCGAGCCAGCACTTAACGCACTTGGACTTACAGTTGAAGAAATTACTGTTGGCACATTTAAAAAATCACTTCTTATGCAGGCGGTTGCCATTGGTGTAGGTATTGGTATAATGGCTGGTGTCGCGAAAATTATATGGGATCTGCCTCTGATATGGATGCTGGTGCCGCCATATGTGATATTATTGATTATAACGTTTTTATCATCAGAAGAATTCGTAAATATTGGTTGGGATAGTGCGGGTGTTACAACAGGGCCCATAACTGTGCCACTGGTTCTCGCTATGGGTCTTGGTATTGGCTCACAGGTTGGGGTAGTCGAAGGATTTGGAATTTTAACAATGGCTTCAGTTTTTCCGATTATATCAGTTCTTTCAGTAGGTCTTTTTGTTGACCATAAAAGAAATTTAGAATTGAAGAATATGAATAGTGACTCAAAATAAATTGATAGGATATGTACTTTATGAATGATATTTCAAAATTAGTAAAAATAATTATAGTTGTTAATAAACAGTTATCACCTGCGATAACTGAAGCACTTAATAAAGCCGGTATAACAAAAATATATTTTGAAACTGGCAGAACATCTATTATAGAAGAAAGTGAAGGTTTTCTGACTATATTGAACTCAAAAAAACTAGGAAATGATCCTGTTGAAATATTAACAATATTTATCGAAAACAAATATGAAGATATTCTTCTCAACTATATTTCTTCAAAATTTGATTTCAAAACACCCGGGAAAGGTACAGTATTTAGCAATGTCGTTCATTTTGTTAGAGCTCATAAAATGTGTAAGGCAAATTCTTTTTCTGATAACTCTGTTGAGAAAAATTCCTATATGTTCACAGAACTTAAAGGTATTTGTTGTATAGCCCAACGTGGAGAGGGTGACAGAATTGCTAAAATATCTCTTGAGTCAGGAGCAAGTGTTCCAGTTACCACGTATGGTACAGGCAGCGGTGTTAGAGATAAGCTTGGATTGCTTAGAATAACGATTCCTGCTGAAAAAGAACTTGTTAACCTTATTATGAGCAAATTCGATATTGATTCACTTATGGAGCTCGTTATTGTAGAAGGAAAGTTGGAAGAACCCGGCAGAGGCATTACTTATGTTTATCCCGTAAAACAGGGTATTGTGAACACAAAGATTTCTAGAGGAAAAACCGGCCAGGCTGCTAGTATGGAACAAGTAGTATCGGCGATAGACTCCATTAAAGGCGGGATGGAATGGAGGAAATCGCGTCTTGAAAGCGAGTCCTCAAAAAAAAGGTTCTTCCTAACGAATCTTATGGAGTTAACTTTAATTTGTAATGATGGATATGGAACATTTCTAACTAAAGCAGCGATGGAGAGTGGTGCAGCTGGAGCGACTATATGCAAAATGAAATACAGAACAAAAGCGGAGGATGACAAAATTCCAGTAATGCGTGAAATGTGTAAAATGATTGTATCGCCGGATAAAGTTTCCGCTATTGCCGACGCTATTGAGCAGACTGGTGGTTTCAGCGATGAGATGCATGGCTTATTGTATTCGCTGCCTGTTCCTAAAGCGTTTACCTACATCTCGCGGAAAAGTTGATATGGAAATTACCCCAAAGCCTTAATGCTGTCAATATTGTCATTTTTGCCGATAATAATTAACACGGAGTTCGACGGAATAACATCGTCGGCTCTTGGGGGTATTTTTAGAGCGGATTCTTTACCTTCTGCATCAAGTTCTCTTATACCGATTATCTGGCAATTAAACCTGTTAGCGATTTTAAGTTCCATGAGCGATTTGTTTTTAAAACTTTGAGGGGGATTAATTTCCACTATTCCGTAATCATTCGATAGCGGCAAATAATCAACAACATTTCTGAAAGATATTTTATTAGCGAGTCGAACAGCCGTATCTTTCTCTGGAAATAATATTTCACTGATACCAATTTTGCTCAAAACTTTCGCGTGGTCGTCGGATAGAGCTCTGGCAATTACTCTTTTAACATTGAGTTCCATTAAATACAACGATACGAGAATACTTGACGCCATGTCGCCGCTTATAGTAACTATAACAATTTCAAATTCGCCGATGTTTAGCGATTGCAGCACTTCTTTATTCCGGCAGTCTCCCATTACGACGAATGGGAAAAACTCCTTCGCCTTTGCGACAATTTCCTTATCCGAATCGATGCATAATAGATCACACTTGTTTTCGTAAAGTGTTTTCGCCGCGTTCATCCCAAAATTTCCTAATCCGATTATCGCGATTTTTTTCATAAAGTTACCGTTTAACCTACCATGATATTTTCTTCAGGGTACTCTACCCCTGTAGATTTTTTATTCGATCCGAGTGCAGACACCAATGTCAGCGGTCCCAGCCTTCCGACGAACATCACAACTATTGTAATAATTTTTGAATATGAGTTCAATTTTATTGTAGCACCGGTTGACAACCCGACTGTGCCGAATGCCGATGTCATTTCAAATAATGCGTCAAAAAAAACAATTTGATTATCGTTATAATTAAACGATACAATGAAAAACGTTGCAAAAACTATGACAAAGATTGATAAAACAAAAATAAGAAAACTTTTGTCAATAATTTCATCACTAATCGCCCTCTTCCAGATAACAACCTGTTTTTTTCCCCGAATTTTAGCAATAATTAACAAAATGATAATCCCAAAAGTGGCAGTTTTAATTCCGCCTGCTGTAGAACCCGGTGATCCGCCGATGAACATCAAGGCTATCATAACCAATAAAGAATTTTCACGCATAAGTGCAATGTCAATAGTATTGAACCCCGCTGTTCTGCATGTAACAGACTGAAAAACAGCGTTGATAATTTTATACCACGAAGACATTCCTTTAAAAGAATTATTCCATTCAATAAACAATATAATAAAAGTTCCTGATAAAATTAGTATTGTTGTTATGATTAAAACAAGTTTCGTATGAACCGATAACCGTGTGCCGGAAATTTTCTTATTTTTGAAAATATAATATAATAGCTCAGCCATTACAAAAAATCCAATACCGCCTAAAATTATTTCCACTGCAATCGCGGACATTATTACAGTGTTGGTATTGTAATTTATAAGGTTGTTTGTAAACAGTGAAAAGCCCGCATTGCAGAACGCTGAAACGGAATGAAAGACCGCCAACCAAACCGCGTAATCAAAAGCAAATAATTTTCTGAACTCCAAAAAAAGTATAACCGCTATTAAGGACTCGATAATAAATGTGTACAATATAATTCTAAGCAGCAAAGCTTTCATGGAAAATTTATTATAATCATTATAAATGTCGGTCAAAGCAAAGTGCCAACGAACAGATAATCCCCCGCTAAAAAGTGCGAAGAGCCCTATCGAAAACGTCATAAACCCTAAGCCGCCTAACTGTATGAGTATTAGAATAATTATCTGCCCTGTAAAAGTAAAGGCGGTTGGAGTATCTACAACAATAAGTCCTGTAACGCAAACCGCCGACGCGGATGTGAATAGACAATCCAGAAATGAGACATTTCGACTGGAAAAATCTTGAAACAATAAAACCGAACCTATAAGAATAAGCCCAATAAAACTCATGACTATTAAATGTATAGGTTGATTAAACAGTGCCTTGAAAATTTTCATTACCGTTGATTCCCAATATTATTCCGTTGATACTATTTCTCTGAGATCTTCCAGCCTATAAGGTTTTATCAGACGTTTGGAAAAACCGTATTTAACAGGATCAGCCATTATGGGATCATCGGAATAACCACTTGTCGCGATTGAGATGACTTTACTATCTATCAGCTTAATAATGTCAAGCGTATCTTTTCCTCCACGTCCACCCTTGATAGTTAAATCCAGAATAATAAACTTGTAAGGATTTCCCGCTATGTAGGCGGATCTGAATCTCTCAACCGCTTCATCACTGTTGATCGCAGTATCCGCGTGAAACCCCATAGTAGTCAGAAGATCTCTTGTTGTGTTTCGAACATAGACTTCATCATCCATTATCAGAATTCTTCCAGAAAATTTAGTACGTTCTTTTTTCAAAGTTGAAGTAATATTTGATGCTTTACTGCTGTCTGCCGGCAGATATATTATGAAAGTGCTACCATGACCTTCTTTAGATTCCACATCTATGACTCCTCCGTGTTTTTTAATTATTGAAAAACTTGTGGTTAGCCCCAGACCGGTTCCGGAAATCTTTGTAGTATAGAAGGGATCGAAAATGCGCGAACAAACCGCTTTTGACATGCCATGCCCCTGATCGGCAATCTTAATCTGAACATAATGACCATTCGGTAATAATGGTGTTGAATTGTTATTCTCAATTATAAGATTATCAGCCGATACAGTAATAATCCCCCCTAATGGCATTGACTGAACAGCGTTAATAATAATGTTGTCGATTACTTGCGATATCTGATTTTCATCAGCGATACAATGCCAGAGGTCTTTGTTTATAGCAAAGTTGCAGCGGACATTTTTACCGCTTAAAACAAACTGCACAGTGGAAATTAGAAGATTGTTAAGCGGGATAGATTTCTTTATAGGTTCTCCACCTTTTGCGAAAGTCAGAAGCTGCTGAGTTAAAGATTTTGTTCTGTCAAATACCTGCATAATCTTGCTGATAATATCCTGTATCTCGCGTGAATCATGACCGGCAAGGTGAAGCTGAAGAAGATCAAGATACCCG
>CAYLTM010000061.1:0-3016 GCA_964386495.1 uncultured Leptospirales bacterium | reverse complement strand
ACCCGCCTAAAAGATTATTGAAATCGTGAGCGATGCCTCCGGCAAGAATGCCGAGAGACTCAAGTTTTTGAGAATTCTGCAGCAGAATCTCCGTTTTCTTTTTTTCTGTAATATCGCGGAATACCAGAACCACACCAATGACATTACTGTTCTGGTCGCGAATCGGAGCGGCACTATCTTCTATGAGTCTTTCACTACCATCGCGATTTATAAGAATTGTATGACGCGGCAACTCAACGACAGAACCCTTCTCAATAACCATCTCAATAGGGTTATTGTTTTTTTCACGGGAATTTTCATCTACGATATTTAATATCTCCATGATAGGTTTGCCGAAGGCATCGTTTGACGAATATCCTGTTAAGGATTCAGCCACACGATTCATAAGAGTGATATTTCCGAAAATATCTGTAGTGATTACCGCGTCGCCGATACTTCTTAAAGTTACCAGCAGACGTTCCCTCTCTGAGATTATATTATCTTCGGCAAGTTTTTTTTCTGTGATGTCTATTGTATAACCGGCAAGAAATCGTGGAGACCCATTGATAACAATAGGGAACTTTATGGTTGTATAATATTTTCCGTTTAAAACTTCATTGACAGTGATCACCTTTCCATCCATGAGAACACGTTTATCATCTTCGACCATTGATCTCGCGAGATCAGAGGGAAAAAGCTCGTCCATACTTTTACCAAGAATATTTTCGATAGGCATTCCAAGCATTTTTTCAAAGTTTCTGCTAAGTCTAATTGGTCGAATATTTTCATCTTTGAAAAAGACATATATTGGGCTGTTCTCCATGAAATGGCTGAAGATTTCTTCGCTGTCTTTTAAAGCTGCAGTAATTTTTAAACTATCGGTAATGTCGGTTGATATTCCGCATATAGCATAAATATTATTTTTGTTGTCCATCAATGGTGCTTTAATGCTGTGAAAAATATGATACCCGTCATTAAACAATGCTGTCTCTTCGATTTCAAGAACCTGACAATTTTTAAAAACCGTTTGGTCATTCACCATGAAGCCCTTGGCGGTATTTTCAGGAAAAATATCCAAATCAGTTTTTCCGCGAACATCATCATTAGTTGTCTTGAAAATATTTGACCAATGACGATTAACAAACAAATATCGGCCATTAAGATCCTTCATGTAAATGAAGGCGTGAGAATTATCAAGAATCCCCTGTAGTTGTATAGCAAGTTTCCTGAATGATCCGCCAAACTGTTTACTGAAAATCAGAACAACCCACATTGCTGATAATGATAAAAGAATTATAGCAGCAATGATTTTGATGAGATTAATCATTTGCGTTTCCATTAAATTTTCCGAGACAATTTGAAGTCTAATAATTTTAGAACTATTAGAATTTGTAATGGGGATTATGATTTCTTTGACGATCTTTCCGTTTAATGATTTTTCCAGAACTGTCATGGAATTATTTTTAATGCTGTCTCGCACTTCAGCGATTGAAGGTTCGTCAACTGTCTTGTTGTTCATCTCGGGATTACTATGAGCAATAATAATACCATCAAATGTTTCAACGGATATAGAATCTACATCAGGTGACTTTGATTGAACATCCTTCACGAAAAGCCTGATCTGGTCAATTCCGGAAATACTGATCTGTTTAATTGACTCACTGAGAATTAATGCAAGAGCACCAGACAGATGATCTTCCTGGCTTTTTTGAAGCCGCACATAGATGTAGGATGATACCCCAATTGTGATGAACATCAAAATTAGTATCAGCACACTGAATTTTACAGCGATTTTTTTATCGACAGAAACATTATTTAGACCGATATTTTTGTACATATTCCACAACACCGTATGTTTACAGTTTATTATCAGGATGTCAAAGATAAATCGACAGTTTGAATGTTAAAAAATAAATTGTCATTTGTCAACAATTTAATAATTTCTAAACATATTTGTAAGGAGGGCTGGCTAGAACGACGACGGTAATGGTTCCATTACTAAAATAGACAGACTATGCCTAAAAGAATTTCACAACATCTTTCTGATCATATTGATAAAGATTATTCCGTAGTTTTTCTATTGGAAATGGTTTTCCGTGTGAAGGCAAAATAATCTCGGCATCCGCTGCAATTATTTTTTCCCATGATTTATATACTTCGTTTAAATTTTCGTTGAACAATGTCAAATGTTTCGCACCTGCAAAATTCAGAAAATTTGAAGCAAGGTCACCGCACAATAGATATTTATTTTTATACAGTAGCGATATCGAATCGGAGGAATGTCCGGGCGTATAAATTATAACCGCGTCAAGACCAGCTTCAGCGGGCAGCTGGAAATTTTCACCGCTTACAATAATATCATTCTGCCGGATTTTAAACGGCTGGAAAGACAGCTTCCAGTCAGGAGTAATCATCTGCTTAATTTTGAATAACGCGTATATATTTGAATTTACGATCCCGCCGCCATTGGCTTTATTGTTGTTTCCCGACTGTAATAACTCAACAGCTTTTTCATGCGCGATTATTCTGACCGACGGATTCAGTTTTACAATTTCAGCAATATAACCAGAGTGGTCGTCATGATGATGCGACAAGACTAGGTAGCGGATATTTCCAGCGTCGATATATTCCTCTTTAAGAAATTGTTTGAAAGTATCAAAGTCTTTTTCGTAACCTGTATCAAACAGCAGATAGCCGTCATTGGTCTTAATTAAATAGGCTGTCGTAAATTCCTGTTCGATGGGGATTATTTCTTCCGGCAGAGTGATAGGCTTTGTGTCGCGTGATAAATACACGGCGGCTATTGTGCTTAACAGCAGTGCCGACATTATAAATAGAATTAAGATTGCCTTTAAACATTTCATAATCACCTCTAAAGTTTTTAATCCATTTTTTGAGAGCCCCTAAATTGGTATTGAATAAAAGGGAATAAAAACACAATATTATTCATTGACAAGCTTTGTTGTAAAATTGTAAAGTAATTCACTGCTGTCCCATACCTTTTAGAAACCGAAATCCAGCTGGACATCGAGCAGCC
>CAYLTM010000060.1:15630-21136 GCA_964386495.1 uncultured Leptospirales bacterium | reverse complement strand
CGCGGCGGGCTTTCGTTCCAACACGATACCGGAAAAAACACATATGTGGAAAATACCCACCATCCGGTATCGTGTTTCCCCTCAATCCCTAACGCAAATGTGGTATAAAAAAATCACATATGTGTATTCAACCAGACAATTCTGTAAAATATAGACACATTTCAAAATATGTCTAATTCCTGTTGAAAATAAAGGTGCCAGAGACATTTCGAAAATGTCTCTGGCACCTTTATTTATCTTTAAACCCATTGTTCCGACGAATTTTAATCCGCCTAGATCGTTTTTATGTTTACAAATTAAAACATTATTTCTTAATGTGCATTAATTGAATGAACTAAATGAACATTAGGATTTATATGGTTGTAAAAAGAGAAAAAACAATTCTGCTTGTTGAAGATGATCCCATAGTGACGTTTGTTGAAAAAACTGATCTTGAAAAAGAAGGTTATAGAGTTGTAGCAATTGATAGCGGTGAAAAAGCTATTGATTATGTTCGCGTTGATAACAATTGTGCTGACCTCATCCTGATGGATATTGACCTCGGTGATGGTATTGATGGAACACTTGCTGCCGAGGAAATCCTGAAAACTCATGACATCCCGATTCTGTTCCTTTCATCTCACACAGAAAAACATATTGTCAGCAAAACTGAGAATATTTCTTCTTATGGTTATGTTGTAAAAAATTCGTGTTTTACTGTACTTAACGCTTCTATAAAAATGGCGTTTAAACTTTTTGAATCAAAGATGGTTGCTAAAGAAAAAGAATCAGCACTAAGTGCCAGTGAAAAAAGGTTCAGACATTTTTTTGAAATTCCGATTGTCGGAATTGCCATCACATCCGCTGACAAAAAATGGATTGAGGTTAATGATAAACTTTGTGAAATTCTCGGATACTCCCGAAATGAATTATTTAACTTAACATGGGCAGATTTGACTCCCAAGAATGATATTGATACAGAAATCAAAAAATATTCACAGGTTCTTAAAGGAGATTACGATTCTGAAACCTTTGAAAAAGTTTTTATAAGAAAAAACGGATCACCTGTAAACGTGCAGATTTGCTCAACCTGCGTTAGAAATCCCGATAACTCTGTTGATTATTTTATTTCTTTGGTGCAAGACCAATCTAGCAAATTTTCCAACACTAAACATGTTTCAAAATAAATAGACAGATACTAAATCATCCTAATAGGGGTTTTATTTTATCGAGAAGATAATCAGGCTGAAATGGTTTGACCATCCACGCCTTTGCACCAAGCTCCTTGCCTTTTTCCTTGATCGATTCCCCAGCCTCAGTTGTCAGCATTACTATTGGTGTATAGCGATATGCCGCGTATAATGAATCCCCTTTAACAGATTCCAAAAACTCGATGCCGTTTTTATTCGGCATATTAACATCACAGATCATTAAATCTATTTTTCTGCCGTCGAGCATATTCAGTGCGATAGCACCATCTGCCGCTTCCATAACATTATAGTCTTCAGACTCCAGTACCTTTTTTACAACCATTCTTATCGCGGAAGAATCATCAATAACAAATACAGTTTTTCCAGTCTTCATAGCAGGCTCATCCTTTTTTATAACATTGTAATCAACATTAGTTATTCCCGAAATATCTTTCAGCAGCATTTCAATTTGTTTCCCGTTATGAATATTTTGTTCAGACCCTTCGACCGGGTACGCGGTAAATTCTGTCATCGCGGAAACAACATCATTGATCTCTTTGAATAACGCGATTTCCTGATCAGACATCTCCAGCGCTTTGGTTTCTATCTCATTATTCAAATGACAGATTTCCGTGGAATCCAAATTCATTTTTGCCGCATGACGAATATCTTCACAGGCTAAATCAGCAAGAATAATCATTTCATTCATGGTATCGCGGATGTTTTCCGGATAAGAAATATTTTTCAAGAGATCTTCGACTGCCGAGTACTTTTTAAAATCCATCGACAGCAGCACTGTGTATACGGTAATGATCTGTAGATTTTCTTCAAACATTTTGTGCTTGGTTGAGACAAGTTCTTTAATAGAATTGGAATCCTCATAAAAAATTTCCATATAATTCTTCACATGTTTGTCAAAGTCATATTGACTTTTCGAATTATTGTTGACTTCGATTGAAATGTTCCAGCTGTTATAAGCGTCGAGGATCATTTTCTCTAAAGCTTCTTTATTTTTAGTAATGTTTTCTTCGGTAATATTCATTATCGTTTCTGTAAGTTCGTCACCGCGTTTTAAATTCGCCGCTGAACCGGCAATAGCGTTCTCTGAATCATCAATGATCGACATTGTAAGCTTTTTTAGAGTGCTGATCGCGTTCTGCTGATATTTTTTTCTTTCAAGTATGAGCCTGTCGAGCAAAATTATATCAAATTCTCTGCCGATGGCGTTTAATACATTTGCTTCGATCTGCTTAATAGATTCTGATAATCCAAACAGAATTTTTCTGATGTTGTCTATGCTTGGCTGATCAATCATTTCGCTGTCTTCTAAAACATTTAACAGATACTTTTGCTTTTCAATATTGGAAAACAATATGTGGCATAATGACAATATTTCGTTATCCTGATTTTTCCATGAATAATTTGTTTCAGCGACAAAACTTAATGATGCCATCAATTCGCCGCCGATTGTATGTGATTCATTTATTTTACTAAGTAATATTTCGGCACACTTTTTTCGTTCAATCGATGACAGGTTTACTTTTTTGGCGATTCTGCCGAATTCTTTCGCTGTGTTTTTTAAGTTTGATATTTTGTCTGTCATTACGATTTTCCTTTAAGCATTTATGTGTTCAATTTCTTCTTCAGACAATATCTTATCTATTTCCAGAAGGATTATGAGTTTCTCGTTTATTCTGATGATTCCCTGTATATAGTCGTTCTTTATACTTGGTGAAAAACTTTTCTGTACTTGTATGTTGTCCTCAGTAATCGATGTTACATCGGAAACAGAATCAACAACCATTCCTATAATATTTTCATTAATTTCACTTACAAGTATTACTGTCTGCCGGTCATATTCCTTTTTAGGAAAATTGAACTTTACCCGCAAGTCGATGACCGGAACGACCACGCCGCGAAGGTTTATTACGCCGATCATGAAACATAACCGGTTCGGAATCGCCGTAATTTCTGTCATGCCGATGATCTCATGCACGGATGACACGTCGATACCATAATGTTCATCCATAACTTTGAATGTTACTATTTGTATTGTTTCAATTTCTTCTTTCTTACCGTCATTTATGTCGTTCATAAGTCCTCTTTAGTTTCATAATATTGCGAAATAATCCCGAACATTATAAATCATTCCTTTTCAAAATTCGACAGTTCATCCATATTTAAAAACGCTGATAAATTTAAAATTATTATGTACTTCGACGCGAGTTTTCCGACACCTTTTATATAGTCAGACCGGATTTTTGTTCCAAAATCAGGTTTAGCGTCTATAGATTCCTCGGGAATAAAGATTACCTCGTTGACAGCATCCACAAGAAGTCCAACCTGCATGGTGTCCTCTTCGTAATTCTGCTCAACTACGATGATGCTCGATGACTTGTTTATTTCGGATATACGTTTGTAAAAATGATAAGAAAGATCGATAACCGGCAGAAGGTTGCCGCGCAAATTCAGAATCCCCTTTATGTAGCCAGGTGTAAGAGGAATGTTTCTGATGCTTATATAGTTTAGAACTTCCTTAATGCTGCTGATGCTGATTCCATAAATTTCGTTGCCTTCTTTGAAAGTCAAATACTGGCTGCCGTCAACATCCTTTTCCGCTTCGATAAGAATTTTTTTGTTTAAAGCTTTTTTATCTTTCACAACAACCTCATTTCGTTTGTACGTAGTTTATCAAACGTGGAATATCAAGTATAAGTGCGACATCGCCATTGCCTAGTATCGTTCCGCCGCTTATCCATTTTAAAGATGAAAATAATTTACCTAGAGGTTTAATAACTGTCTGAAGTTCTCCAAGAAGAGAATCAACAACAAGTCCCGCCCGTTTTCTGGCGTATTCCACGATGACAATATTTTCCTTTACATCGGGCTGCTTTTCTATATTAAACAGATTTTTCAAATCTAGAAACGGCAGCACCTCGCCGCGCAGTGTGAAAAAATTTCCGCTTTCGGAACCCATAAAGAGACCATCGCTGACATCGATGCACTCAAGCACCATGTCTAACGGGATGATGTACGGTACATCGCTGATCTGCACATGGAAGCCGTCGATAATCGCGAGTGTCAGAGGAAGATGAATTCGTATAGTCGTTCCTCTGTTAAATTCCGACGAAATATCTATTACTCCGCGTAAAGATTCCACGTTCTTTTTAACAACATCCATTCCGACACCGCGGCCTGAAACACTTGTAACATTTTCCGCTGTCGAAAATCCCGGCGAAAATATCAGCCGCCAAAGCTCAGAGTCCGGAAGTTTCGCCCCATCAGAAATCAGCCCGCGTTCAACACCTTTACGATAAATCTTTTCCCTGTTAAGACCGGCTCCATCGTCGGTCACTTCTATTACAACGCTTCCGCTTTCATGATACGCGTTGAGTACCAGCCTGCCTTGTTCCACCTTGCCTTTTTTTCTGCGCACATCTGGAGATTCCAGTCCGTGGTCAATACTGTTTCTTACAATATGCATCAGCGGGTCCTGAATTTTCTCAACAAGCGTTTTGTCCAGCTCTGTATCTCCGCCTTTGATTTCAAGAGCAATGTTTTTATTCATCAGAAGACTCATATCATGAACGGTTCTCTTAAATGAACTGAAGGTTTCTCCAATGGGAACCATTCGGATATTCATTGTGCTATTTAGTATATCGTCAACAAGTCTGGTCATCTGCGACGCTGAATCAGCAATATCGGTATCTTTAAAACGGCTAGCCCGCTGCTGAACATTCGCGCTGGAAATTACCAGCTCACCGACAAGTGTTATGAGGTGATCAATTTTATCAGCGTCTATTCTAATGGTTTTTTTCTTATCGCCGCGAGCCTTTTCCTGTTTTGCAAGTGCCGCGTCAAGGACAGGTTTCTGAATGCTGTTATCATTGAGCAGCAGTTCGCCTATCTGTTTAGTATCCGGTTGGAGATCGATTTGTTTCTTTAAGGCATTGTCTAGTTCATCTTTAGAAATTGTTCCAGAGGCGACAAGTATATCGCCCAGTAGAATTTTATCTTCAGGTAAATTTTCTATCAAGGCGATGTACTCCTCGATTTTTGTATCGGGCGGCAGAATTTTAATATCAGCGTCATCCTTGATAAACTCAAAAACATCTGCAATATCCTGTTTTTGAATAGCTTTGTTCGGTATAAAATCCACTTCAAATCCTAGATAGCAATTTTCCGGTTTGATGTTTTCCAGCGTTGGAAGCTTTTCCGTAATTACTGTAATCGATTTTATTGAACCTTTAGACTTCAAGTATGTCAAAAATGAGAAGGGATCAAACCCGTCCTTGAAAAAACTTTCTTTTACACGAAGAGATATGTGCCAGCTGTCG
>CAYLTM010000060.1:797-15620 GCA_964386495.1 uncultured Leptospirales bacterium | reverse complement strand
ATTAACTGCAGATGTTGATGATTCTGCGGAAAATTGCGGTGCCGTCTTTTTGATGCTGTCAATTTTTTTATCCATCAGAGAAATCATGTCTGAAATAATTCCAATACCGTTAGTCTCGATATCCTGCGAAGTGGAGCAATCCGTTTCAGCACAGTCTATCAGCGTAGATATCTGGTCGTGAGCTTTCAAACACACTTCCACAAGTTTATCGCTGATAAAAATTTCGCCTTTTCGGAGTGAGTCCAGAAGATTTTCAAATACATGGGTGAAATCCGTTATCGCGTCAAAACCGAACATACCGGCTGATCCTTTGATAGTATGGGCTTCTCTAAAAATTGACTGCAATAATTCAGGATCGTCTGGAGATTCTTCGAGCTTAAGAAAATGCTCTTCGATGTTCTTCAGGTTCTCTCTGCTCTCCGCAATAAAAGTATTTTTCGCACCATCTAAATTTACCATATATTCATATCCTGTTTAAAATTTTACGGATTTGAGACCATATTTAAAAGTATATTTCTTTCTGGAATCCTTGGATATTATTAATTTATCACCCAATAAGCCCGCAGCACCATAAAGATCCAGAAATTTCAGCATTTCATCTGAATGATTAATATAAGTAACTTTTCTATTCTTCTGAATTGAACTTTTTTTAAGAGCCATCAATAACTGAAAACCGCAGGTATCCATTGACGCAACTTCAGATATATCAACTGTGATATTTTTATTTTTAGAAAGGAAATCAATAAATCTATTCTTAAAACTCACAGCATTATATATATTGATTTCTCCTTCCAGTTTTACCAGTAAATCTTCATCGTCTTCCTTCTGAATTTTTAAATCCATAATAATCTCCGATATTAAACAAAATTCGATACCGCCCCTTACACTCGACTAGTACTGAGCGAAGCCGAAGTGTAAACGCTAATCAGAAATTCCTAACGTACTTGTCTTTCAATTCAACATACAACATTTAACATACAACATTCAACATTCAACAATATCAATATTTAACGAAGTCCTTATCATTAATCTCAACATTAACTTTTTTTCCGTTTTTATCAGAGAAAGCGATTTTGTGTTCGATTTGTGATGCTTTAGATTTTTCCATCATCTGTTTATTCGCGTTGTGGATGCTTTCATTTGATATAGATTTGCTGGAAACAGTTCTATCGTTGCTATCAATCTTAAAGAACGACAGCATTTCTTGAAGATTCATTGCCTGAGATGACAGCATTTCTGACGTTGACGCAAGTTCCTCTGATGCAGAAGCGTTTCTTTGTGTAACCTCGTTTAACTGTTCCATACCCTTGTTGATCTGGTTTACGCCGATTGTCTGTTGTTCAGACGCACTGGTAATATCCTGTACAAGGTCGGCGGTTTTATTAATATTCGGAAGCATGTCTTTCATCATGATTCCTGCTTTTTCAGCTTTATCAACACTGCCCCTTGACAGATTACCGATATCCAAAGAAGCCGCTTGACTTTTTTCAGCAAGCTTACGGACTTCAGTCGCTACAACAGCGAATCCCTTTCCATGATCTCCCGCACGTGCGGCTTCTATAGCGGCATTTAGAGCGAGCAAATTAGTCTGATACGCGATATCGTCAATAACCGCAATTTTTTCAGCGATAAGTTTTAACGCGTTGATGACTTCGAATACAGCGTTGCCGCTATCTTCAGCACTTTTAGCTGTTTCTTGTGCGATTTTATCCGTAATACGGGCGTTTTCACTGTTCTGTGTAATAGTCGCGCCCATTTCTTCCAGTGTAGAGGTAGTCTCTTCAACCGAAGCCGCCTGTTCACTGGTGCTCTGTGAAAGCCCTTGAGCGGTCGCACTGATTTCTTCAGAAGACTGAACCAGACTCATCGAAGACACATTGATTTCAGAAAACACGGTTTTAAGTTTATCAACAACTTTATTTAAAGCATCCGCCAACATTCCAAGCTCATCTTTTTGATGCAGATCAATCATCTCTGTTAAGTTTCCATTCGCCAGCTTGTCGGCAAACAAAAGCCCTTTATTAACAGGAATAGATATCGCTCTGGAGAGCATAATGGTTATTATTATACTGACAAATATAGATAAACCAAGTATTATATACAATAAATTCCTTGTAACAGAAGAATTGTTTTTATTAACATTAATCATTTTTTCGCCTTCGCGAACCTGAAGCTCAATCAATTTATCAAGTGTTTCTCTAGCCACATTATATTTCTCAACCCACTCAATAACTATAGCTTGTGATGTAGTGTAGTCCTTCGCCCTTACAGCCGTTATGTACTTCTCAAATTCGAAAATTACCTCAGCGTATTGCTTCTCAAAATTATCCGCTAAAACTTTTTCTTCATCCGTTAAAGTTGTCGCCAAATAATTTTTTAATATTTCTTCGTTGATTACTTTTCTATTTTGATAATCTTTTATTCTGTTTTCAATTTCAGTGTTATCATTATCATCGATAGCTTCTTCAACAGCGTACATATTAACACGCGCCTGCAAAACGTTCTTTACCATATCGTTTAACCACAAAGCGGGTTTTACTCTGTCGGCATAGAAAATATCAATATCTTTCTCGGTAGTGTTAATTGATTTTACAGAATATAGGACACCTATAACAATCATAATAACAAATACGATGCAGCATAACATAATCTTGGCAGATACTTTTAAGTTATTGAACCACTTCATAAAAAACCTCTCTTATTATTTTTCATCAATAAAGTAATCCTATACATTTATAGCATACACTCTACATGCTTTAATATAACACACAGTTAAAAATTAGTCAATCACCCAAAGAGGTGAAAGTTGTACACCAAAGAGGTGAATTGTTAGTACCCACGTGGGGGATTTTGTCATCCCCCAAAAGGGTTAGTTCGGCATCCCCCGAATGGGGGATATTCAAACAAATGGTGTCAGAGAATGGTGTGAGAATGGTGTCAGAGCAAAATTATGTCGAAATTATGTCGCATGCGGTGATAATTAAAGGTGTCAGAGCAAATTAGATTTCAATTGTTCATTGACAAATAACACTATCCTGTCGAAATAACACTATGATAGATAAAATATTATACATGTTCGAGCATCTTAATGGTGTTTACGATATTATTGAAAAAGTTAAGGTTATTATTTCCGTTTTATCGAAGGATATCGGCGACAGATCTCTTTGTGAAAGGAATTACCAGAACCATATTTCCGCGAAAAACTATATCTTCGATTGTTTCCGTAAAATCGGTGCCGATCCTAATGAAGAAAAATTTACAGTCAATAATCTGGAAACCTCAAACATTGTAGCGGAAATCCGTGGTAGGGATTTTCCGGACAATATAATCATCATCGGGGCTCATTACGATACTGTAGAGGACTCTGCCGGCGCGAACGACAATGCCACAGGAATAGCGGCGTTAATGGAAATCTACCGATTATTGCATGGACATAAAATCAAGCGAACTGTTCGCTTTGTGGCATTTTCCACAGAGGAACCCCCGTATTTTGCGACGGATGACATGGGCAGCAGTTTCCACGCACGCAAATGTCTAAAGAAAAAGGAAAATATCGACTTGATGATTGCCATCGATATGATTGGTTACGGCGGGATACTTGTAAAACAACAATTCCCTCTCGAAGGCATGAAGGGGAAATATCCAAGCATGGGAACATTTCTGGCGACGGTCACAGTACCATCGTCAACAAATTACGCATACTTATGGAAAAATCTTTATAATACCCACAGCTCGTCTAAGACCTATGATATAATCGCACCTGCTTCAGTAAATGGTATAAATCTGTCGGATCACTATTCCTTTACTAAGCTAGGAATCCCCGCTATAATGATTACCGATACCGGATTTTATCGAAATAATCACTACCATACCGAAAACGACACTTATGATAAAGTTAATTTCCGGTTTCTTGGTTATAACATTCTTTCCATATATAAAACGATTAAAGATCTCGCGAATCTGAAAAAATTCGTTTGAATTATTTATTTCATGGGGGAATAAAATGGTTATTATTCAGACTCATATTCCCGATAAACATATAAGAGTTTTATTTTTTCGAGGATAATTATGAAAAACACCGCAAAGATTTTATATCCGTTATTAGCCGTGCTACTAATATTCTTTTCGTCATCATGCAATTTACAGGAAGATTACTCTTCTGCAAAAAAACAGAACAAGGATAAAGCTGTAAAAACGGTTGAGTTGCCTCAGCCGGTTATGGATAAGCAACCGCTTCCAGAAACAATAGAACCTTCCGCTCAAAAAATTGAAGATCCTATTCCGGCTCCAAAACCGGTTGTTGCGGAAAATCCTAAAAATCTTGCAGAAAAAGATGACAAAGCTGTCAAAGATGAAAAGATAGTCGACGCATTAAAAAAGATGCTTTGGACAAGATCTTCCGTATCAGCTGCCTGGTCGCCTCGTGGACATCTATCCACCGTTGTTTATGACAACAAAATATGGATTCTTGGCGGGTATGGCGATTCTTTTAAAAATGATGTATGGTATACTACTGAAGGAATCACATGGACTCGAACATCCGAGTCTGCTCCATGGTCTGGAAGAAGTCAGCACGCGAGCATTGAGTTTGATAATAAGATTTGGATTATCGGCGGTTACGACGGGGCGTTTAAAAACGACGTATGGTTTTCTTCAGACGGGATTACCTGGACCATGGCATCAGCCAGTGCTCCCTGGACGGAACGTAGTCAGCATGCTTGTTTTGTTTTCAACGATAAAATGTGGTTAATTGGCGGACGCGGCAAAAAATACATGTTCAATGATGTATGGAATACCTCAGACGGTATAAATTGGACAAGGGTAAATTTAAAAACCCCATGGTCTCCAAGATGTCAGCACACGGCACTAGTTTATAACGACAAAATGTGGGTAATCGGCGGTTACGACGAAGCTTACAAACCTTACCGAAATGACGTGTGGAATTCTGAAGACGGCATCAATTGGACCCGTGCTATTGAAAAATCGCCGTGGGCTCCACGTTCTCAAATGACAGGTCTTGTATTCGCTGACCGAATATTTGTAATCGGCGGTATGCAGTCATACAAACTTTTCAACGATATTTGGTACACCACGAATGGTATTAATTGGACTCGTGTTACTTCGACATCTCCGTGGAAAGGACGCAGCAGACATTCTTCTGTTGTGTTCGATGACAAAATATGGATATTCGGCGGGTACAATAATTCTTATTTTCTAAACGACGTATGGTTTTCTACAAACTAAGTTATTATGAAAAAATTTATAATCTTTATGTTATTTGTTTTCTCTATTCTAATATCCTGTTTAACGACAGGATATTTTTTACGTAAATCCTTTGATAAAACTGTTTCTAACATTACAACTGATGTTCTGGAATTTTCAGACAAAACTTATCAGATAGAAAAGCGGATAATCAGCAGCATTCCTATTTATGATGATTATGTTTCGTCTATAAACGAAAATGATCTTCGTAAGCATCTTCATGCCGATCACATGAAGGTTGCCAGAGAGAATGGTCTTATGATTAGTAATGATCAATTAATTGACAACTTTGAAAAGAACGGCACACTGGTTAAACTTTCTGATAATAGTGATTATTATTTTTTCTATAATGTTCCCAAGAAATATCGCTATCTGTCACCGGATGCCGCCGAACTTCTGGAAATTATCGGTGACAGGTTCAACAAAATTTTGTCCGGCTACAATGTTGATCAGAAAATTAAGTTTGCCGTGTCTTCGGCGTTGCGTCCAATGGAATATCAGAATAATCTTGTTTCAAAAAATCTAAATGCTGCGGATGAATCTTCTCATAGCTACTCTGTAAGTTTCGATATATTTTTTGATGATTATTATCTCTTGTTTGATGATGTTCCCAGCGACCGTCTTTCCTCTTTGATTATTAATAAAATCAGAATCCGGTACGGTTATATTCTTGGTGATTCTCTTCGCAGACAATTTAAAACAGTCATGGCTCAGACACTTCTCGAACTTCAGAGTGAAAATCGTTTATATGTGATATTGGAAAAAAGACAGCGTTGTTTTCACGTCACCTCCATTAAGAGATAAAATGAATAATATACTAAATTCTATTAAACAGGCAAACGCTCTTGAAAAATCTGGACAGTATGCCGATGCCGCTAGAATTTTTGAATCCGCTGTAAAAAATATTAATAAAGACGAATACCTTAAAGAATATCTTTTTTGTGTAAATTCCTTAGGCGCCTGCTATTTTGCACTGAAAAATTATTCCAGCGCGATAGTAAATTTTGACCTGGCGGCTATTCACCTGGAAAATAATAATATGCGACAGGAATATTTTGATGCGAAAATGCTGTCCGCTCTTTGTCACCGTTATAACGATAGATCTCTTACCGGTATTCTTTTCGCCGCCAATAATATGAGCGAACTGGCTGACAAATGTTCAGAAGAAAATTTTTACGAAACCGCTGCATGGTGTGATTACTATTGCGGTGAAATGTATTTTTCTCTCACTGGTTATAATCACGCAATTGATTATCTGGAAAAATCTGTTCAGTTGTTTAAAAAGGATTCGTCCCTAGATCTGGGAATCGCTCTGTCATTACTTGGCTGGGTATATTTTTTAGCGGGGAATCCTATAACATCCTTGTCTATTATCGAAAAGCATTTTTTACATATAAGGGATACTAACTATGACCGATCATTCGGACAAAGCTATCTTTTGTTCGCGATTATAATCAGCATTATTCCTGATATTATGCCGCTGATGCAGATCTACATTTGCCGCATCTGCGGGATCGCACCTCTGCCGGAATTGTTTTTGGAACACGCGGAAAGCGTTTCTAAATGCAATGATTTTTCTGAATCGCTTGCGTTATGTTATCTAGCCGGGTTTTTAATTTTCAAAAACAGTGATCCCCAAAAGGCTGAAATCTATTCAAGAAAATTCCTAGATATTTATGATGATAATTTTTTAGAACATCCATTTATTTGCAAATATATTTCTTTAATACATTATCCGGCTTCGATGGAATCAAGCACAGGTTAACCCAAACTGTTAAGAAAAGTCGTTGTTATAATATATCCCGGATATCATATAAATACTAAAAAAAAGATTTGTAAATTTGAATTTTCAAGTCCACCGTTGGGGGATTAAGGTGGCAGTAGAAAATCAAAAATTCTTATTGCCGATTTCTCAGCAATAAGAATTTCACAAAACTGACTACTTGCTTCTTGCGGAAAGAATTTCTGCGATTTTAGTTTTTAACTCATCCAGATTTGACGATTTTGTGACATACGCGTCAGCAGTCCATGTCATAAAATTGCTTTTATAATTTGAATAAGCTGTATGAATAATTACTGGAATCTTTTTGTCGCGCGACAAAATTTTTCCAAGGGCTTCGATTCCGTCCATTTCCGGCATTCGGATATCCAGAATTACCATATCATACTTGTTAGCTTTGACTTTGTCAACGGCTTCTTTACCGTCAGACGCGGAATCAACATCATATCCTTCATCCTTCAATTCGAGAACATAGAGCTCTCTTTGATGCTGCTCATCTTCCACAACCAATATTTTACTCATATAGCGCTCCTTTAATTGATCTACATATTTTATGACGGTATCGGCAATTCAATAGTGAACTCCGTTCCGCCTTCCTGTCTGTTTTTCGCGTAAATATCACCATCGTGATCGTTAATAATCTTTTTCACAGTCGCAAGACCCAGACCGACCCCGGTAACCTTTGTCGTGAAAAATGGTTCAAAAAGTCTCTTCATATTATCCTGTGTTACGCCGGGACCGTCATCTAAAATGCGGATAAACAATTTACTGTTTTCGATAAAAGTTTTTACTTTTATGTTGCCTCCGGCAGGTACAACATCCATGGAATTCTGCAATAGATTTAATAAGACCTGTTTTAAAGCGTTGAAATCAGATTTAACAAGAGGAATGTCGGGCATAAGATCTTTAGTTATTTTAATTTTACGTTCTTGAAGAACATTGTTAAGCAGCATTACCGTATCATTTATAACTTCATTAAGATTATTGTATTCCTTGATTATTTTCGAAGGCTTGGTGAAGTCCATTACGTTTGACAAAAGTTTTTCGAGACGCTCGACTTCATGCTGGATAACAATCGCGGATTTTTCAATGGAACCGGTATTTTTATCACCACGAGAACATTGTTTGATTATTCTCCGCGCGTAGCCTCCCATCGTTGATAACGGGTTGCGGATTTCATGAGCGATATGCGCCGCTATTCTGCCGACCGCCGCCATTTTTTCAGATTCAACAATCGCGTTTTGTCTGGACTGCATACTGTCCATCTGTAGTTTCAGGTTAGATAGATTCCGGTAATTTTCTATGGAAATCGCCGACTGCGCCGCGAATGTCGAAAGCAGTTCCACATGGTCATTCCATATCGGGTTATTGTTAAATTTGTTATCAACTATTATTATTCCGATAACTTTATTAACGGCAATCAGCGGGATGATTACGAATTCGTTGGAGCCTATAAACTCTCTGGTCATATCATCAACATTGCTGTCGTTATAGGCGTTATAGATGTGGTATGACTTATTTTCCCTGAATGCTCTGACCATTAGATTGTTATCGGAAAGTTTATAACTGGAGTTTGTAACCTTTTCGTAGAGAGCATGACCTTTCTGTTCCTTGTTGCCGTAGGTCTTCATGATTTCATTGATATTCACGCCTTCACTTTGAACAGCACCCCATATCTGAACCGCTTCCTCGTAAGAGTCCGGTCCGACAGCCATAGCTCCGTGAAGAATCTGCGTGTCGTCATCAAAAAGAAAAAGCATCGCTCTATTAAAACCTAAACCGGAACCAGAAGTTATTGCCGTAAGAATCGCGAAAAACAACTGCCCGATTTCAGCGTCATATTCAACACTCGCGGAGAACTGACTGATTAATGACAAATGATAGTCTTTCCTGTACTTTGATGTCACGTCATCAATAATAATAATCAGCTGTATATCACCCTGAACAATTATCTTGGAAATTTTTATGTCGGCAATTATAGAAATTTTATTTTTTGCCATAATATTAATCTGTCGTATGACGGTGGATTCTCCGGAAGTCTTTACGGTTTCCAGTGCGTCGCCGAATACTCCAGCTGATATGTAAAAAACATCGTTGATATCCCGACCCGCCAGATCATTTGTCGGGTATTGGAATTTGGATGTAAAACTTTTATTGGAGAATATTATTTCATTTTTCGAGTTAACAATTAGAATGTACGAACTTGATGACAGCACGACGTTATTATATAGCTCTTTAAATTTTTCAATTTCGTCCTGCTGCGATTCGACAAGATTTTCAAAATATCTTCCAGCATCCTTTAAATCCGAAATGACATCTGTTATATATCCATCTCTGGGAAAGTTATAATTCTGTATGGAAAATTTCCCCTGTTTAAAGTTGCTGATTATTTTTCTAGTCGCGGAAATTCTTTTAGCGAGGACAAACTTGTAGTCCGCTATTTGAATAAGAATTTTTACAGTAAGCATTAATAGCACAAAATAGATGAAATATTTCGCACTGAAAGACGATTTTATCAAACCGTTAATAATCAACAATATAAATATGAGGATTAAAACATCCGGCAGAAAAAAAGCTGTCTTTAATATTCTATTTGTCTTTTTCAAAAAAAACATTCATCACCCGCCCATCTGGGAATATCGTACTCCGCAAAACAATGATATATTGTCTTGACATAAATTGCAACATTTATTTAGTAATCTCATGAAAATAATAATTGCAACCAACAACAATAATAAAATCCGCGAAATTCGCGATAAGTTCAGTGCTGTCAACGATGTGCAGATTGATTCGTATAAAACCATCGCAGGATTTACCGAGCCCGAGGAAAACGGTGTCACGTTTCTGGAAAACGCCTTAATAAAAGCACGGGCTATTGCCGCCTTCACAGATAACTATGTGTTAGCCGACGACTCAGGTTTAGCTGTCGATTATTTGAATGGTGAGCCCGGAATTCACTCTGCGCGTTACTGCGGTTTGCCGGATGATGAATCTAAAAACTCTATGATCCTTAGCAAACTCAGCGGTGTTCCTTACAGTCAGAGAAAGGCAAAATTCGTTTGTGCGATAGCGTTGATTACTCCCGATAAGAAAGAAATCACCGTTGAGGAATTCTGTTCCGGTGTTATTACTGAAAGCCCTTCAGGAAGTAACGGTTTCGGTTACGACCCGATATTTTTTATTGAAGATTATGGTAAAACTTTTGCGGAACTTTCGCTGGACATTAAAAATAAAATCAGCCATAGAGCCAAAGCTGTTGATGCTATTTACGGGAAATTGCTGAAAGATATTTAGATTTGATTCTCGGACTATATTGTTAATCACGTGCTGACATTTGTATATAAATTACAGACCATTGTAATACTAACTGTCATACGGTTTGGAAGAAGACTCTCGTGCAGCCTCCTTCCAAAGTAAGTTAATTATTCCAGAACGTTAGCTGTACCAGTGCCGAATATTGGAAACTGGTTAGCGTCAAAACCGGTGACTGAGTATAGTACCGCCGATGGTATTAATGTCGAAGGACCCCAGAAATCAATTTTCAGAACTAGTGAACTGTAGTCGGAAGTATAATCGTAATATGCGTAACCAATAGTTCTGTCCATGGTTTCACTCGAAGGAATAACACCAGTTGGAAAAATTTGATATGACTTGTCTAGATATGCCATATCTGATGTTGTTGCAACAATTGAAGCACCTGCTTTTAATTTAACCTTGGTTCCCGCACCTACAGAATCAGACATTGCACTCATTTGGGAATCGTCCATTACATATTCTCCGGAAGGTGCGGCATATCCGCTTGAAGCTGTCCATGTTTTACCGTCAGTACTGTATGAACTGCCAAGAAGGGTACCTTTAGGATCCCAGTTTTCTTTCATTTGTACTGTTGAAGGCATTGCCGGCATTGCCGGAACTTGTGCAAATACTTTTATAAAACCGCCATTGTCATCAGCTTTACCTTTGATAGAAATATCTGAAAGCATTAATTGTCCGCCTATAACCATTTGTGAAAAATCTTTTATTGTGAAAAGTATTCCTGTTTTTTCTATTTTTGCGGAATCCTGCTTAACATTAAATATCCGGGTCATTTTACCTGAAGTTCCCATATCCATGTTCATAATAGCTGTCATGGAATCGTCATTGTTTGAACCTTTATGAAAAATTATCCTGTTAAAACCATTAAATATAATAGGAGAGGACATAGTCGAATCAGATAAAGTTCCGGTAAAGGCTAAATTTGCAAATACCTTCTTTGTGTTTTTCGACCACTTTATAGTATATTTGTAGGAAATAGTTTCATTTTTAAATATTTCTGTCTTGTTAAAACTTACAGAATATTTGTAGCCGCTTTCATCACCATCTTTAAGCTGATTAAAAGTGATTGCCGGCATTTCGCTTTCCTCGCCGACTTTTCCAAGTTCTAATGCCGCTTCACCATTTATTGCTACATAATTTCGATTATTTTTTATTATATAATTTTTCATTTCTTGTGTTAATTTATAAGTCAATTCGCCTTTTTTAAATTCTATTTCAATACCTTCGCCTTTACTCTCGACTTTGTCTTGGATATCATTCCATACAGTGCCGATATAGACCATATAACAAAGAATTTCTTTAGAATCATAGTCAAAAGAGGAAGTGATATCTGAAAGCATCTTGTAAATCGCAGATGCTGAATCTTGATCAGTAGCTTGTGAACTAGTCTTTTTTATAGAACTTGGAATCTCTACTTTAACAGTTATTGGTACGGTTTTACCTAAATGATCTAAAAATGTATTATTTTCGTTCTCGTCATTATAGCAACCTGAAAAAAACAAGGAAATAAGAAAAGTACCAATAAAAAACATTACCTTCTGATTCATTTACTTACTCCATTAAAAATTATATAAAGTTATAGAAGTTTATATAAATCTTTACGTCAATGAATAAAATAAATTTGGTAACAACTTCTGCTATTGCGTGTTTTTCGGTAGGAAAACATATAAAGAAAGAAAATTTTTCAAATATTTTGAGGGTATAAAACTGATAAAAACCCTGCCGATTAAGTATCGACAGGGTAGCGAAAATTATTCCAGAACGTTAGCTGTACCAGTGCCGAATATTGGAAACTGGTTAGCGTCAAAACCGGTGACTGAGTATAGTACCGCCGATGGTATTAATGTCGAAGGACCCCAGAAATCAATTTTCAGAACTAGTGAACTGTAGTCGGAAGTATAATCGTAATATGCGTAACCAATAGTTCTGTCCATGGTTTCACTCGAAGGAATAACACCAGTTGGAAAAATTTGATATGACTTGTCTAGATATGCCATATCTGATGTTGTTGCAACAATTGAAGCACCTGCTTTTAATTTAACCTTGGTTCCCGCACCTACAGAATCAGACATTGCACTCATTTGGGAATCGTCCATTACATATTCTCCGGAAGGTGCGGCATATCCGCTTGAAGCTGTCCATGTTTTACCGTCAGTACTGTATGAACTGCCAAGAAGGGTACCTTTAGGATCCCAGTTTTCTTTCATATGCATTGTCTGTGCCGGTATAGACATGCCGCTCATAGTCATTGCCGGCATTTTCATAACAGCTTTAATGAAACCACCGTTATCATCCGCTTTACCGGTTATAGAAAAATCAATGGTCAGTGCAGTTGTCTGACCAGGCATAACCATTTCATCTTTAGCCTTCATTGTAAACAAAATACCTGTTTTATCTACCTTTGATGAATCCTGTTTAACATTGAATGTCTGTGTCGATTTACCCATAGTTCCCATGTCCATGCTCATAATGGCTGTCATAGAATCATCGTTGTTTTCACCTTTTTGGAATATAATTGTGTAAACACCTTTAATATTCATTGAATTGCCGCCCTCGGTAACAGTTCCAGTAAAATCCATGTTGACAGAAACTTTTTTTGTATCTTCCGACCATTTCATTGTGTATTTGTAACTAAGTGAAGCTCCTTCTATAGTTTCTGTCTCATCAAGCGAAACAGAATATTTGTAACCGCTTTCATCGCCATCTTTCAGCTGGTGAAAAGTGATTGCCGGCATTTCGCCTTCCTCGCCGACTTTTTCAAGTTCCAGAGCGGCTTCACCTTCTTTAGCGATATAATCACGGTTATTTTCTATAATAACATCTTTCATTTCCTTTGTGAATATATATTTCAATTCACCTTCTTTAAACTCGATGTCAACACCTTCGCCTTTTGCCTTAACCTGATCCTGGATATCATCCCAAACCGCACTGATATAGACCAGATAGCAAATGATGTCTTTTGAATTGTCATCAAATTCTTTTGCCATTTCTGAAATCATATTATATCCCATAGATGGTTGAGCAGCTGAAGTTGAAGATCCGCTAGGTTGTGTAGTTCCAGGGTCTGTAGGTAGCGGGGGAATTTCTTCTTTTGAACTGGTCTTTTTTACAGAACTAGGAATGTTTACTTTCGCTGAAGACGGTACTGTTTTACCTAAATTTTCTGTAGACGCAGCTCCTGCTTCTTTACCACCGTCATCACTGCTGCATCCGAAAAAAAACAAGGAAATTAGAATTGTCCCAAGAATCATTAATACTTTTTGATACATTAGTATCCTCCATTTATTTATAAATCAGTATGTCGATTTATACATCCTGTAAAATCGACATGTCGGAATTCCGAAATAAATTCGTAATTCCTCACAATTTTGATGATTTTCAGTAGAAAAGCATCAAAATTGCGGGTACATCCTGTACCCGAAAAGGCTGCCGATGTTTAATCGACAGCCTGAATATGATTATCTAATATGCATTTGTTCGCGTAAAATTTAATAATGCCGATCAAAGGCATAATGAATGATTTTTTTCTAATTAGTTTTACACAAAATAAGATAATCACTATTGCATTATAATCAAACATTGGGTTAATGTCAATAAAATTATTAATTTTTTCAAATTCTGAAAAACTAAAAAATTATAAATTTGTATTGAAGTATATTTTTGTTTTCAACAAAATGTCACTGTTAGTTGAGTCAAATTATTGATTTACTGTCTGACTCGGCAGGATGAATTTCCAGCGTTTTGTCAGGTTTTCAATGGAAAATCTTTCAAAATGTTAGGATTTTGATTTTTTTTATGCAAAATAAATATAGTATGGAGATTATTATGAAAATACTGGTCATTAATGCCGGCAGTTCCTCTCTGAAATATCAGTTGTTTGAAATGAGTGATAAGTCGGTCATTGCCAAAGGTATTATTGAGAAAATCGGCGGACAGGCTGAGTTCATTTTCAGCAAAAAAGACGGTGAGAAAGTAAAGCTTTCTATCCCGGCAAAGAATCACGATGAAGCGTTTGAAGTTGTCATTAAAAACCTGACTGATCCTCAGTATGGGTTCATCAAGTCGCTTAATGAAATTGATGCTATTGGTCACAGAGTTGTTCATGGTGGTGATAAATTTGCCAGTTCACATTTAATCACCGATGAGGTTATTAAGGCGATTGAACATTTTTCCGATCTCGCGCCGCTGCATAATCCGCCAAACTTGAAGGGTATACAGGCATGCCAGAAGGTTCTTCCGGGTATTCCACAGGTCGCTGTTTTCGACACAGCTTTCCATCAAACTATGCCGGAAAGCTCCTATATTTACGCGATTCCTTATGAGTATTATGAAAAATATAAAGTTAGAAGATACGGTTTTCATGGAACTTCTCATAATTTTGTTAGTATTACCGCCGCTGATTTTCTTGGTAAAAAACTTGAAGATTGTAATTTTATTTCATGTCATCTTGGAAACGGCGCGAGTTT
>CAYLTM010000060.1:0-787 GCA_964386495.1 uncultured Leptospirales bacterium | reverse complement strand
TACAATATTAGAAAATATGGCTTTCATGGCTTGTCTTACAAATATGTAACTAGAAGAGTTGGAGAAATATTCAATATCGACTGGAAACAACTAAAAATTATTACATGTCATCTTGGAAACGGCGCGAGTTTGTGTGTTGTAAAAAATGGTAAATAAGTTCATACAACTATGGGACTAACACCGCTTGATGGTGTTGCTATGGGTACTAGATGCGGTTCGATTGATCCAAGTATTATTCTTTACCTTATTGAAAAGGATCACCTGGGTACTCAGCAGCTTAATGATATTCTAAACAAAAAAAGCGGTATGCTTGGAGTTAGTGGTGTGTCAAATGATATGAGAGATGTTAAAGCCGCAGCGGCTCAGGGAAACAAACGCGCGCAGATAGCTTTCGACATCATGGTTAAAAGAGTGCGTCATTATATGGGTGCTTACTTTATAGAGCTTGGCCGTCTTGACGCGATAATTTTTACCGCTGGTATTGGTGAAAATGAGTCGCTTTTCAGAGAAAAGGTTGTCGAAGGTCTGGAGTTCTACAATGTGGTTCTTGATAAAGATAAAAATGATAAAACCAGAGGTACTTTGGCTGATCTTTCAACACCGGAATCACGAACAAAGATTTTGCTAGTTCCTACTAATGAAGAATTAATGATAGCTCTTGATACTGAAAAGCTTGCTAAGAAATAACGGAAGGAATTCCATATACATCTACAACAAGGGTTCACAACAAGTGGTTGCAACCCCTTGTTGTATCAAGCAATGAGCTGTTCTTTCATGAACGTTGTGT
>CAYLTM010000059.1:19330-21269 GCA_964386495.1 uncultured Leptospirales bacterium | reverse complement strand
AAATTAAAAGAGGAAGAATCGCTCCCTCTTTTAATCTGAAAGTAAATTACTTTTTAGCTGGTTTTTTTGGTGCAGCTTTCTTAGTTTTAGCTTCGGTTGCTTTCTGTCCCTTGATCGCGGCTTTAACATCTACGAGTAATTTTTTAGAATCAGTGAGTTCATTAGTTAACTTATGAATTTTTACTGTTAATCTTTTTTCGTCGTTTTCCAGCTGTGTTACAGTTTTTCCTGCCATTATATAATTCCTCCCAGAATTGATTTAATAAATGATTGATAGTGGAAGATACACGTTAAATGCAAGGAAAAATAATTATTTTGACTCAGAAGGCAAAACTGTATGGAGCAATTTTTCGTTTAAGATACCACATAACGATTAGAGTAGTTGTTTAAAATTCAAGAGAAATTTTGATCTTGTTAATTATTTGTTTAAGCAGAAGTTTCTTTTACTTATCAGTATAATGATCGTTTATAGCGAAAATCTTTGCGGAAAAAGAGCCTATATTATCAAAAGAAGCAGACAATAAAATTCCGTACGGTGAATATTTTGCCAGATAAACACACTTGAGTAATTCAATATCGACTATTTCTGTTTTTAACAGTGTCTGATATTATATCTCATCCAGAATAAAACTACAATCGTCATTTCTTTGTTCTGCGATTATTTATGATTTACAGGTTATGTAAATTGCGTTAAGTCATCGGAATAATTTCCTATATTTAAAATATATTGTTTGGATCTGTTTTTGAGTTATAAATCTTCCATCAATAGAATGTTCATAGGAAACTATGTAATGATAAAATTCGTCATTAAAACTTATATTTGGTACACTCTCATAATTTTTTCATATAAGGTTAAATTGCCATGAGAATATGACATAAATAGCTTCCATGTAAATAAAAATTAATGTTTTTTCTTAGTATTTTAAACCTTGCTCTTAAAATTAAATAACATTAACATATAAAGTTTCTGGTGGATCCAATGTTCACCACTTTCAATAATAAAATTCATTCTAAATACAAAGATGTTCAAATAGATAAAAGCGGCACACCTCCTTTATCTATTGCTTTATGATGATTCAGCTACATTGGTATTAAAAATGAAATTCTACTTGTTTATAGTTAAGTATTGAATGTTGTTGAATTTCTGCCCCATAATTTGTCATTCTATTTAATAAAAAATTATTTAGTTTTTTAACTTGTTGTCCTTTTGATATTTCTTTATTAGCATTTATTGATATATCTGTTGGATTAATAATATCAATTATTCTATCATAGCTGTGTATGTTATCTACATTAGATACAAATTCAGCATGGTGAAACCAATCGATAAATGACGAACGTAAGGAATAACTATATATATAGTCAGTTAAATAGTTATCTAAATATTTAAATTCCTGAAACCCTTCTATTTTTTTAATTATTTTATAATGTTCTTTTATTACTAATCTAGTCATACCTTCATTATCAAGAAATTTACTATAAACAAATAATTTTAATAAATAAAGGATGTTAGTATTTAGTTTGTCAACTTTATCGGAAACTTTTTTTTGATATTTATTATATTTTGATGATAATTCTTCATTATTTTCAAATTTGGAATACATTTCTTTTTGTTTAGTAAAAAGTATTTGTGTATCGGAAAAGTGATCTAATATTTTATTTGTAATGTCTCCAGTAAAAAGGTAACTAAAATTATTATTTCTAACTCTCAACATTATGCTCCTGTCATTAATATCATTAATTTCGTTTTTATTGATATGTAATATATCCATTTCTGAACCTTTTTTTGTCCGTATTGTTAATGAATTAAGGGATTTTAGACTAGAAATTTCTTCAGTGAACCCGAATAAATTATTATTATTTGATATCCAATCAAGCTTCTTACTATTATCAATAATTTCTAATTGTTTATCTTTTAATTTGTCATATCCAAAATGTT
>CAYLTM010000059.1:18399-19320 GCA_964386495.1 uncultured Leptospirales bacterium | reverse complement strand
TTTATCATTTTTTTTCAACGAATACAGTTCAAAAAAATCATTTTCAAAATATTTACTGTAATTTTTTTGTGTCAGAAGTGATTTTATTTTTATTATTTCTTTCTTTGACTCAGAAATATTCTTTGGGAGAAGTAAGTTTTTAATTAGAATATGATCATCTTCTAGTATTTTTGATAAATTTCCGATGTGATCTTTATGTGCATGAGAAGCAATAATGTATAATTCAATTTCATTTTTACCAAGTTGCTCCTTTATATTATTCAATTCTTTTTGGATAAGTTCATAATCTTTGATAGATGTACCAGTATCGTATAATATCACCTCCTTAGACGGAGTAACAACAATATTGAAATTACCATGATTTGCTAATTTAGGTTTCTTTACCATCATAGGGTTTTCTGTGTTCAAGTATTCAATTATTTTATTTCCTTTTTCTTGATATCTTTTAAAATCTTTTGACCATAAATAATTACATAAATTTACATGTTGATTGATTTGGATTTTATTGTTTAAATCGATCTCTTTAAGTTTAATTTCTTTTGAAACTAAAGTTTCTTTTCTATTAAAATAATTTTCAAAATTATCATTATCTTCACCAAGTAAAATGATAGAATCGATAACTTCAATTGTTTTTATTTTTAAATCTTCAGATTGAACTATGTCTAAGCTTATGAATGCTCCATTCCCTTTGATATAATCTAGTACATCGTCATTCTCTAAAATCCTTGATGCTCCATCTTCATAAACAAGCTTGATTTTACCTTTAGCATGACGAAATTCATATCCGAATGCTGGTGTATCTCTACCTTTATCACAACAATAAGCATTTATTTGTGTTTGGGATGAATTAAGCTGAATGCTTCCTGTCGGTATGATCATTGATTGTGTAGCTGAAAATAGAAGGTTACTAGTTAACAAAAA
>CAYLTM010000059.1:11595-18389 GCA_964386495.1 uncultured Leptospirales bacterium | reverse complement strand
TTTATAAAATGGAGAACCTTCCGAATCTTTTTTTATTCTTAAAATACAATACAATAATAAAGGTGAAAGCAAGATCAGTGCAAACAAAGAAATTACAATTTTTTTCATATACACCTCATTTATTATAATTTTATGACATTTGCATCCTTCGTTTTAAGGGCTTTCGATGATGTCCGCTCTTTCACTGTAAAATATATATGTATACTTATTATAAACAAAATAAGCTTTCAACAACACTAAGACAGAGCATCATAGGATGTTCCATCTTATATGAAGTGGTGTGCCTATTATATAAACCAATAAATATTATAACGGTTGTAATATTTATTGGTTTTTTGCAAAAATATTATATTTTCAAAAATTTTATTAATCTATATTGATATCAGTATATTCCGGCAATTAATTTCCCATGATAATCATTACAATGTTTATCGTTAAATTGATATTTTTCTTCATGATAATTATTTGTTAAATATCTAGTAGATTCTTCAATCATATCATCAATGATTGCATATTTCACAAAGTAGTTATTGCTTTCTGACCATGTCGCGGGTTTTACATTATGTGAAATTCTATATAAATCAGTAACAGCATCAAGATTTAAATCCCATTTTCCATCAAGACTTCTCATAAATGCTGACATATCTTTTTTTTTGAATATTATTTTAGTAATAAAAAGAGAGATTTTAGTTTCAACTTTCTGTTCTGCAATTCTGAAGATTGTATTTATTGCATCACTGGCAGATGAATAGACTATTGATACTGCATCACCTCTTGCTAAAACAGGCAGGTAAGCTGAATAACTTTGTCTAAAAACATCTGTCCAGACAGTATGCCAAAGTGAATCAAGTATTTTTAAGTATTCATCTGGTTTTTCTTTTTGAATAAGCTGGCTATTTTCTATATCTGTTGCGATATAATATAGATAACCCTCTGAAATACCGGAACTAAAAAGCATTTTTGCATTTAACTCATAAGTTTCTTCAATAATTTTCTTCTTCAAGTAATTTTCTTGAGTAACATCCTTTTTCAAAGTAATTGAAAGTAATTCTTTAATATTGATTTCAGAATTGCAATTTGGACATACTATAATATTATAATCATTTAATATAAGATCATTATTACAAAATGGACATACCATATTGACTTGAATAATACCACTTTCTTCAAGATTTATTAAAATATTTTTCAACTCAAAATTAGTAAGTTGAATACTTAGTGAAATGTCAGACACCTTTAACAATACACTTGATGTGAATTGTGAAAGAAAAAGATAAACTTGTTCTAGTTTATCAGATGAAACATCACATTTACGGAAAAAGTTTATCCAGTTTTGCGTAAATCTTCTCATGAATATTACTTCCTTTATCAAGCATCAATCTTATATGACCTGTGCTTATATTACAAGAAATTCTTGCTACTTCGAGTTCATTATTATCGTTATGTAAAAAAATAAAAAAGTTTTGACCGATAGATTCAATATCTTTTACAGAACGTAACGCTTTTAGAAGAACTCCGTTCGTTTCAACATCAAGCGTTGGATTTGAATTTAAAAAGCCTGAGAATGTACCTTTTTCATTGAAATATTTTGCAACCGCAGGTTTTAAGTTTTGTGAAGTAAGTTTAAAAAACTTATTGGTATTTTTTTCAGATGAATCACCAGTTTCATGAAGTATATCAAAACTGTTCGGTAAAATTAAACAATCGAGAGATTGAACAGTTTTTATATTTTTAATAGAACCTTTATTTATTCTCCTTTCGTTGTTAATTGAGTTAGCAACTTTTTCTGAATCTTTGAATTATTTTAGAATTCAAATAACTGCCACTAAACATAGACAAAATATTAATAATTCTAGTTGAAAATATGTAACCTGCTTTTAATTTTGTAATATTTTCAGCATTAGGATTATTTATTTGCAAATTAGTTAGTAATTTATCTAAAATCGATGTATCCAATTTATTAATATCAATATTTGTATTTGTAGCTTTTGTAGCTGTAACCGCAAACCATATTTCAATTTTATTTTCATTTTTTTCAGAATACACCACTTTTGGAGAAGCCCATGACCCTGCAGAATATGGATCATATTCAATATTTTTATAATTTTTAAGAATATGTGTTAATTGATTTTTATATTCATCCGGTATTTTGAAAAGCAATAATGTTTTTGCTCTTTCGGATTCGGATAATTTATGATACTTATAAAATATTGTAAGATCTGAATCAACTGTTTCAATCCAAGATAATATTTTACTTTGTAACTCGTTAGGACTTGCATGTATCAGAATTCTATTATCTTTTTTATTAAGTTCGCGTAAATAGTCCTTAATTAAGTTCATACCCCAATAAGAAACATCTTGAACGTAGGACATTGCTTTCACAATAATTAACTGATCTTTTTCCTTTAAATTCATAATAGCTCCTTAATGAATCATTGTAACGATTAATTATTATTTATTTATTTAAAATATATCCAATATAAATTTGCAAATTTCCTAGATGTACACGAACAAGCGATCTCTATCATAAAGTTTGGTACGCCGTTTTATATATCGATAATAAGTATCAAATTATTTTGTAAACTATTTTTTTTCATTGTATTTTCCCAACTATGTTTCTCTTTGTCAATATTAATTCAATCAACATCAGAAATAAATGATTTTATGGAACAGTAGGCAATTACATATGAATCCAAAAAAAAAAGGTTATTTCTCTACCATTGCACCGTACTAGGATTTCTTATATATCGATTATTTAATATCGGTTTTGCTAAACCAAAATGACAAAAGAAGATAATGAAAAGTATTTTTCTATTCATTAATGGAAATAGTAGCATATAGCCATTGAATATTATGACTAACTCTATAAATTGAATTTTTATTATTAAAGAACTTGTTAATGTTTTTCTGAAAGAATTTTATAAGGTTTCTCATTAAAAAAGATAATTGGGTCGACAAGGATTCTGATATCCATCTTTTTGATGAAATCTCGATGTAGTATCCCAATTAGACCCTACTGTATAATTATGATACGCTTTTATTCTCGGGTTTTAAATGACGTTATTTAATGGTAAAATCTTTTTTTTTAAAATATGATTTAGTTAAGAAGTAGCTTTAGAAAAGGCGCCACCGTTAAGGTTCTTTAGTTCAATGTATCGCCATTATTTGACGTGAAGTAATCTCCATGTCCACGAAAAATGGAAATGTTGAGAAGGTGATGGAGATAAGAGTTCTATAATATGATGACTGTCGCAATTTATTACATTATTCTATATTTTCAATAAATATACTGCTTAATCTTTCAGTTATAAATATAGGGATACTATGTTGTTTATATATGTCTAAAACTAATTGATTAGATGGATGTCCATAAGAATTATAATCACCAAACGAAATAGGGCAAATAAATAAGTTATTTTTTAAAATGGTTTTACAAAAGGATTTCAAGTCGCCATGGTGTGGAATTTGAATCGTACCAACATTGTGCCAATATTTTTTATATATCTGATCAATTTTAGTAATATTCAGATCTGCATCTCCGGTATATATACAACCAACCTGATTATTATTATAATGTAAAGGTCTACAATAATAGTGACAATCACAGAATTTCAAATTAATATGCTTGTGATACTTCGCATTATCATCTTCAGGTCCGGAATATAGACACATAGAATTTTGATTAATGTTACCACTAACTTTTTTGTAAATATTTTTTATTTTACGAATATTAAATGTAACATAGCATACATCATATGTCATTTGATGTATATCCAACCCATTCTCTTTAATTAGTTTTTCTAATTCGTTTCTTCTGCTTTGATACTGGAAATTATATGGGATAAAGACCCAATCTGTTTTTTTTAATTCTATACCACTATTAATTTGTTGTGAATTTGTAATTTTATCAATTAAAATACTTTCTCCTTCAATTGGGTTTTCAGTCAAATCCATGATATTAACTGTTATTATTGTTGTTTCTGAACCAAAATATTCTTTAGGATTATTTATCTGTTAAATTTAACGCAAAACATATATTACTTAAAAGTTTTTTTTCTTCTTTATGGAGAAGTGGTAAAACAACTTTTTCTATTTTAAAATTACTTTTTAAAACATTAATTTTATTAACATGATCAATATCAAAATGAGAAATAAATAATAAATTTATTTTATCTGTTTTGTTAAAACTGTTTTCAACAACTCTATCTGCTTTTTTTGTATTTTTCCAATTTCCGCAATCATACACAATGTTATAATTATCATGTCTTTCAGAGTAATAAGCTCCTTGACCGATTGGATGAAATATTCGTTGAATCATATATAATTCTCCAAAATATATTAATATTAATTAGATTCCGACAACTTTCATCTATTGTCAAGCAGAGAAAAGTGTTCACTATAGGTTTTTTAGACATGAAAATTGTCGCATTGCTAGACTATACGCATCTTCCAAGTTTTGCTACTAATCACCACCGGTATGCTTTGTTATATAACGGTTGTAGTTGGCAGTATATTTATATATCTTCAAGACATTTTAAATGTTCTTTATATTTTTTTAAAGCTTGACTATTTAATTTATCAGTATCTATTTCGATATAATCATGATGCAAATTTTCTACTAATTGTTGGATCTTAACATAAAATCGCTTACATGATTTATTAATTGAATTCCATACTTTTTTAGTCAGCATTTAATGGTAAATATCCGGGATTTGTAAAATATTGAAAATAAGTATGATGCCCTTCCCTGAAATAGGTCGAAACTATACATTTGTCCCATAATTTCAACATTGATCGCAATATTTTTTCAAGTGGTTTATTGTAAAGATTAAATAAATAATTTGTAACGACTGACTCGTACTTTTCAAAGAAATATAATGTTCTTGTGTCAAATTTATATGGTAAATCTTCAATCATCGCTTGTATTGTGGGGAAATGGATATTTTGTAATAACCATTTAATATTATTTATATCTTTGTTTTTTTTGATAATTTCATTATCTAAAAAAAGTTCTTTATAGATTTATGTTGGGTTTTCATCAACTATAACTACAATTACTCTTGAAATTAATTCAACAAGATTTTTAATACATTCATTTTTATTCTTTTGTAGATCATCCGTATTATATTTTGATATTCTTTGCCTATCAAAATTAAAAGGTACATCAGATAATTGACCTAATGATGTATTAAATAATAAAATAACTCTTCGCCAACCTAAAATTGAAACTGCGTAACCTAATTCGAATACTACATTAGGATTTGTAACAATTCGATGAATATCTTGATGTGAGTTTATTGATGTAATATCACAAATAAAAATATCAGAATATTTTACTTTTTCAATAATTTTATTTGGTATATTTTCACTACCAGACATATATCTTGTAGCTTCATCAAGAACAAAATTATGTGAAGGAATTTCTTTTATAACTTTATTTAAAGCTGTTTTTATCAAGTTTGTATTAGTTTCCTTTGGCAAATCTGATTGCCAGGAAAAAAATATTATTACTTTATCCATAATTAAACCTTTATTGCAAACATTAGCAGGGAATAGTTGATATATCTATAAATATTTTTTGCATTTCTACTTTCATTAAACGGACAAAACTTGCCACTGTTGTGAAATCGGGGGCAAGTCATCCTGTCATAGACATAAATATTATATTTTCTTCGCAGAGCCTTTGAATTTTCCTTGATGATACTATTCCTCGCGAATATGCCAAAAAAACTATTTTCAGCAATACTTTTGGAGAGTATGCTTTCGCGCCAGTTTCATCATTTTTATATTTTCTCTCAAGCTTGGTTGTATCGATTATGTTATCAACAATATAATCAATAGTATATTCAGATATTCCCGCTTCTATCTGTTTTTCATATGATATTGGGATCATAACTCCCTGACATCGATTAATATTTTTTAAATTTTGCCATGTCTTATTCCTATTAGATTAAATTTGTGCTGTAATTTTATCTAATATGAATGGTTTTATCAATTAATTTACCATTAATTTGACCTTTTTATACGGTCTCGTTAGCAGCTGTATCCGATTTAAATTTTTTCATTTAGATTTTTTAACAAATATTCTTTGCTTTCTTCTGTTATTCGAAGTTTGTCTTTTTGGCTATGCATTTTTTTCAAATCTTCAAATGTCTTATCTGTATTTCTAGTAGATGGATATGAATTAATTCCAATTTCTTTATACATGTCTAATAATGACACGCCATGAATCAACGATCCTCGAATATATTTAAATTTTTCAATATATATGTAATATGGCCAACGAAAATAGTTCTCATTATTTCTTTTTTCCTCGTCAGTAGCGATATTATTGTCATTAAATGCTTTTACTATTCCATATCCATAAACCATGGGGGTTTTTTCGTCATTACTGTCCCAACTATTACGTGCTACAAAAATAATATCACCATTTTTTAATCCAATTGGTCGTTTGGGAAAATGTGTTCTATAATAATTCTGCTGAGTTAAATTGATATTTAATGGTTCAGTATTTTTTGCACGTTTAGCATCAGAAAAACCTTCAAATTTTAACCATGACGATGTTATTTCATTTTTACTTGTGTCATCTTGAGAAAACAATCGTTCAATACCATCATTAAGATTTTTGGGGGACAAATTAGCACCAAAATCGGAATCAAAAGTACGTTCTCTTGTATTATCAATAATCGAATTTAAAACCTTAATCTCTTTTTCAATCAGTTCACTAGTTATAATATATTCATCATTTATACTAATATCGATTTCATTAAAATAATCGATTGCTCGACTTATGA
>CAYLTM010000059.1:10907-11546 GCA_964386495.1 uncultured Leptospirales bacterium | reverse complement strand
TTCATCTTCGATTAGAACATTTATTTCAAGATTAGTTATCAAACCACCATTAGTAAAATTCGATGAACCAAGAATAATTGAATTTGAGTCGAAAACATATAATTTTGCGTGAAGATTTTTAACAGCCTTAATATTAGCACCCGCATTCTGTAATAATTTTAGTCCTTCTATACTACTTACTTTTTTATAAAAATCATTTCTGGAGAATCTCGTAATAATATTTGACTTAATATTATTTTTAATGATCAATTCAGATAGATACTTTGATGTATTAAAACCAATGAAAGGACAAATCATAATAAAGTTGCAACTGGTTTCCTCCAATAAATCTTTTAATTCAATATTCATATTCTTTGTGATCAATTTTATCATCTGAAACTCCAAAATCGATATTGCGTCTAACGTTTCCGGTGCAACATATATATGCCACTTTCAAAAAAACAAGTTTTTATAAAACTTTAGAATAATAGCAACAACATAGTTGGGAATGGCGTATCCGATAAAAACAATTACTGAAGTAAGGTTATCGAGAGTTGTTTTATGACGGAGAGCTTTGAGCACTCCAAGGGGGATGCATATTGAATATGTAAGAATCATTGCCATAATACCGTAGAAAAGAGAGACAGGGAGCTTGCTTTT
>CAYLTM010000059.1:9361-10897 GCA_964386495.1 uncultured Leptospirales bacterium | reverse complement strand
TCACTAAACTGTTTGTGGCGAATATGGTTGAAAATAGTACTGCGTAATGTGTTATTTCGTGTTATATTCAATAGATCTCTTTCATTTATTAGTTTTTATGCAAAACACAATGTTGAACTAGAATAAAATAATTATTAAATACTGATAATTATTTTGCAATATTAATTTTGTTGAATTCCTTAGAGATATATTCATAAACAAAATTTCTTAATACATTATAATCATCTGTACTTTTTGATTGGTAATTATTTTTTACAAGGATGAATTTAGGTGAATTTACGTTCAAGTAATGCCCTAAGGATGAATAATGTATTATAAAATACTTGTCATCGGTTAAACGACTAAGTTTTGAGATCTTAGAATTTATTTTACATTTAACTATTGAATCTTTATTTTCAATACTTTTAATACCATAACCTAAACTATATTCTCCATAATGACAACTATCGTTTGAGACTTCAACATAAATTTTTACTGGCAATTTAGAATATAAATCGAAACTGTTTTTTAAAGTAGGAAAATTGTATTCTATAATTGCACAATATTCCTGAAGAAACAGCTTAAAAAATACTTCAATATATTTTAATAATTGCTTATCACTATATTGTACTGATACAATATTCGGAATCCAAGTATTTTGACCTCCTTTTTCCGATATTATTTTATCAATATATTTTATTGGTATATCGGGTTGGGGCAATATTGGTTGCTCAATTTTAACATTATTATTTTTCAAAAGTTCAATTGATTTCAATAACATGCTTAAAACTTGATAGGATTCTAAAAGGTTATCAGATATTATGATATTTTTATCATAAGCATCAGAAACTTTTATCTCAATTTCATTATAATCTATCGTAGATTGATCATAGAAATAAGATAGCCCATTTTCTGTTATTTCAACTTTAATCACTCCATCTTCAATAAGTTGTTTTATTTGATCTTCTTCAAACTTTTTACGATAAAAGAATAATTTTATTCTTTTTAATATATCTTCATAATTAATTGGAAATAATTCTTCAATTCTTGGTATAAATCTACTTTCTTGGGATAAATTTATTTTTAATTCATTTTGAGAAGTATAAATAATATTCTGAACCATTTCAATAATTAGATTTATATTATTTTCCTCATTTAATTTACCATCATCTACTATTTTTTTTAGTTGCTCATTTATTTCTTCCTTTGCTGCTAATTCAGGTTCAACTAAAATAAAATCTCTGGATTTTCCTTTTATCCTTTTGGCGCCTAATTTGAAAAAGTCATCCGCAATATATTTTTCACTTACAAAAGATAATACTTCAACTTGTTTATCCTTATCATCTCTTAAAGGTCTAAAGCTGTACATTCTATTGTATTCTTCTGAAAGGTTTGCGACAACTAAACCGATATTACCTGTAGTGAAAGGTTCAAATTTCGCTTTCAATTTTAAAAAATTATTATTTATTATTTCATTGTATTTATTGAGAAAGATAAAAGCCCTTGTTTGTTGATATTCTGATAAAATCTTTTTATGTTCTTGTGATGCAACAGAAA
>CAYLTM010000059.1:6659-9351 GCA_964386495.1 uncultured Leptospirales bacterium | reverse complement strand
AACAGAAATATAAAAAGACAAAGAACTCTGCCCAATAAAATTTTTTAAAAAAATGTGTAAAATATCTAAAAACTCATTATTGTTTAAATCATGAAGTTTATATGATTTTATAGCTACAATGTAATCTCTGATTTTTGTATTATAAAAACCGATGTACGTTTTCCCGTCATTTAATGCTATTCTTGTTAGGATATCATACGAAAATAATTCAGGTATTATTAAGTCATTAATACCAAGACTTAATTTTATTCTAAAATTATCTTCTTTAACTAATCCTGGTAAATAATCATTTTTATCGATTTCATTTTTTAATAACATTAAACCTAAAGAAGAAAGATAGGAATCGATCAGTGCTGAGTTGTTTATTTTAGAAAATTTCTTTTGTAAATATTTATTAAAAATATCTATGCTGTTTAATGAAGTCGGTAATGATTTTTCTTGATATACTTCAGCAATTAGCCTGAACATAAAACCCAAACTACATTCATGTGATAATTCGGTATTAAAATCACCTCGGTAGTGAAATATTGAACGATATAGGGAGTCTAAGGTTTTTAATTCTAAATCTGAAAATCTTTTAACATAAAACCCTTTTGTATGAGTTTCACAATTTTTTGTTGGTTTATATAGATTTGTTGATAAGAAAGAAGGATCGCCTTTGATTTCAAGAAAACGTACCCATTCATTTGTTTTACAGGTAATACATATTTTGATACTTTTAAAGTTTTTCACTTTTATTAAAAATTCATCAAGATTCTTTTCAAATTCTCGGATTGTTGTTACTTCATCAATTGCATCTATAAAAATACATATTTTAATATTATTAAATTCAGCTAATGATTCAATATTCCTTAATATTTCAACTGGTTCTAACTGTTGAGAAAAAAACCAATTGACGTCTTCTCTAATACTTAAAGGTATATCTTGAACTAATTTGGTGCCATTAAAAAATAAAGTGATACATCTATCACAATAATAATCAACAAGACCACATATATAGTTTGTTTTTCCAATCCCCGATTCACCTATTATTGCAAAACATAAATCTTGACCTTGTAAAAATTCCTCAAATTCATTAGATAATTCTTTATTTTCTAAATATATTTCAGGAATATACTTTTTGTTTAACTCATTTCTGTTTCCCTTTAAAGATTCGATTCTATCGTGTACTTGAGATATGGAAAATGCTTTTAAGTTTTCTTTAGAATATCCGATAAAATTTTTAATTGCCTCATATCTGATTTTTAAATCTTCTTCAGTAGATAATTTGCAGTTGTTTTTCCAAAAGTCTGAATGATCGCCAATATTATTACTATTTATTTTTTTCCCAGTAATAGTATCAATAACTTCTGTATTTTTACCGTTTGTAACAATAACAAATGGTGCAATTTGTGGAAGTAACCTTGCATAAGAGATACCTTGACTAATATCATCTTCAGATATAGTAAGCGTATCTGCTTTAACTTCGATAATAAATAAATTGAAATTACCTTTCTTACATAAGATATCAAGTCTTCCTGTTCCATTTTCAGATTTATCGGTTTTTGTATGAACTGTTTTTCCAAGTTTAATTGAAAACGACCTTTCAAGAGATAAATCTTCTTTCGAAATTCCTAGACTTTCAATATAAGGTAATATGACTTTAGTTTTTATTTCTTCTTCATTCACCTATGTTTCCTCATAATTAGAATCATTTTTAATATTTTATATCTTTATGCTGGATATTTTTACAATATATTTCTCTCTCACAAAAGGGAAGAGCAACAAATTATAACGTCCTTGTAACGTTCAGATGCTGTCCGTCCTTTTTACAACCTAGTTAAATATTTCACTATAACATTTCAAGAAAAATAAATAACAAACTTGTATTCAATACGTGATAAATATTTCTTAATGGTAATTTTGCTTAAACAAAATATGTTCTTTCCTGATTTTAATTTTAGATCCTTTTTGTAGTATAAAGATTGAGGGCAAAACAGTACATATTTCACAAAGATGGACAACTCTGTCTAGTAACAAAATCTTCAAATCCAAATAACCGCTTTGATATTCTCCTTGATTATCAATTGGTTCTGAAATAGCGAAGAAACCTCGAACGCTGTAAACATTACCAATCTTGATATCAAAGATCGTTTTTAATTTGGAAATTTCACTGATTAATCCAAAAAATTCATTGGGGTAATATCCTTTAATTTTTGAGTTAGACGGATTATATATGTGATACTTGTTTTCCGCTAAATCTATCTGAAAAGGGCAGTTGTTTTTACTTATATAAATCTCTACTTTATAGTGTCTACAAAAGGTAATGATAGGTAACATTTGTTATAAATTCAAGTAAAATTTTGATCTTGTTAATTATTTGTTTAAGCAAAGACTTTTTTCAACACTTCATTTTAAGTAGATTCAATATGCTTTTTTAAGTGGGGGCAGTTCAACAAGATTATAGATGTGTTTTCTCTCTTTGTTTGTTATGTTAACCGCTTATATCATCGTCGGTTTTTTAAGTCCTGCTGCGCTAAGAATTGTAAGAATTCTAAAAGTTGTGTGCTGTGCTACCGTACACGGTAAAATATATTTTAATTCAATATAAAACTAATTTCAGTAAATAATAAATTATTGTATTTACTCATATTATCATATAGTCATATTCTCATGTATCGTAAATCTGGCAAAAATAATTATTATCGTTATT
>CAYLTM010000059.1:5696-6649 GCA_964386495.1 uncultured Leptospirales bacterium | reverse complement strand
TTCCGTTTTCATTATTATATTCTTTAATGAAATCAAATAATCTTTCTTTTGTTCCGCTTCATTAAAAGTTAGACAATTTACTTGAAAAAATAAGAGACAAAAACTCCTCAAAATTTAATAATAACACAAGGAGTTTTGTTATGCCAAAAACTAAAAATTACAGCCCCGAGCAAAAGTTTCAGATCGTAAAAGAAGTGCTGACAACAGATACAAGCATATCTGATGTCTGCAAGAAATACTCGATCCATCCGAATAATTTCTACAACTGGCAAAAAGTATTTTTCGAATCAGCTCTTGACGGATTCAGCAGCAAGCGCGGTCGCCCGGCAACTAAAGAAAATCACCGGATCGAGGAACTTGAAAAATACAATCAAAAAATGAAGGATGTAATAGCAGAAATAACTGCCGAGAATATTGACTTAAAAAAAAAGTTATGAAGTTACAGCCTGGAAAATATATCAAACCGGAATTACGTAAACTAATTATGGACGATATTGGCAGACATATTTCAAGAACCCGGCTGCCTCTTTTAAAAATATTAAAGATGTATAATATTGCAAGGGCTACATATTATAGCTGGTTTGATCAAAGCGGCGAAGTCCGCATAATTCGGAAAAAGCGCAGGCGGAGTATATCAGCAGTATTGCCGGAAGAAATTGAAGCTGTTAAAAAATTCAGGCTTAAACATCAGGAAGTCGGCTATAGAAAATTAACATGGATGATGATTGATGCTGGAGACGCATTTCTCTCAGAGAGCTGTATTTACAGGCTTTTGAAGGCTTCTGGAATGCTCAAAATGGGCGGAGTTCACACTTATGCTTCAGATGAGTACAAAGATAAACCGTTATACGTCCATCATCACTGACATACTGATTTAGCATATATAAAGATTGGGAGCATACATTATTATCTTATAATGATAATCGATGGGTACTCGCGTTTTTTGATCAGCT
>CAYLTM010000059.1:341-5686 GCA_964386495.1 uncultured Leptospirales bacterium | reverse complement strand
TGACAGACATGACTGAATTTTCAGTTTCACTTTTTGTTCAACAAACAAAAGAAAAATATCGCCATTGCTGTCCGAATATGATAATGGACAATGGATCGCAATTCATTTCTAAAGATTTTAAATCAATGCTTGGTGAGATAAATATAACGCCTATACATACAAGGCGAAATCATCCCCAAACAAATGGAAAGATCGAACGCATGAATGGTCTGGTAAAATCTGAAGCCATACGCAAAAGATGTCCGCAGTCATACGCTGAAGCTGGCAAGATCATGGAAGATTACGAGTATGAGTATAACTATGCGAGACTTCATTCCAGCATTAATTTTCTTAGACCGTGTGATGTTTTTTTCGGCAGGGAAAATCTTATTCTAAAAGAGCGTCACAATAAATTATTGCTTGCAAAATTCAACAGGATTCAGGAGAATAAAAAGTCAATGGAGTTTGTCTCATAATTATTTCATAATTTTGTCCAAGATTTCTGAAGCGAGACACTTTATTTTGTCTTACACCTTTTTTAGGAGTAGTAATGATGATAAATTGCGGATTAACCGCTTTTAAAAGTTCTGTCAATTCGGATTTTCCTGAAAAAGGAAAACCCATTGGTAGCCAAAAGTGATGTGGCCATTGCAAAACGTTACTACTGATTACAAAAGAATGCATTTTTAATTCCGCTATCTCATTCTTGTACTTTTTATATGCTTTTTGCATATTGATTACAAGATCCGTTTCAGCTTCTTTAAATATATTTTTATATTTTTCATTAATTGATTCTATTATTATTTTATTATTTAACTCTTGAAGTATTCTCTTATATTCTTCTGTTTTATATTTTTCAATTGCTTCCTTTACTTCATTTAGATTATTTTTATCTAATCTATTATTCTCGATATCTTTCCTTAAACGATACTCCACAGCACTTTTAATAATAAGTGAGTTTTTTGAAAGGATACCTTTTATTTTTTCCAAGGTTTCACTTTCATAACTTTTCTCTATTTCTTTAAGATTATCGATCGATTCTTTTTGAATTTTTTCATATTCATGTTGAATACGGTTCTTTTCATTCTCATATTTTTCTTTTTCCTCTTTCTCTCTTTCTACTAGTTTCCTAATAACTGGCATACCGATATCACCCATATTCAAGTGAGAAACCCCATTATATTCACTCCGAATAATCAGAGAGTGGTCGTTCATGTTGCCGGGATTTGATAGGCGATATATTTTAATAATTGCATTTTCATTCATTTTATACAAAAAAGCACTGATTTGATTTGCCGTAGGTAATATGAAGGCATCATAATCACTGTTAGTTGGAATGGCTGTTTTATTAGAATATTTAACTATCTGAGTTTCAGGGGAAATAGTCTTTTCAAATCCATATTCAATTATTTTGTTATCAAAATCTGATACTTTTTTTTCAGCTTTACTATTTTGTGGAATAGGCATGATTATTTCTGAAAAATTATATCCCTTTTCAATCATTTTAAGTAAACCATTGATGTGATCAGAATCGGGATGTGTAATAAAAATTTTCAATTTTATTTTATTAGAATATTTATTCTGAAGAAATGTCATTATTCTATTTGCATCATTTGATGAATAACCACTATCAATCAGCATAACACTTTCATCAGTATCTTTTAATATTGTTGTACTTCCCCCATCATGTAAATTGATATAAGACATTTTCATGTGGCAATTAGGATCATATCCAGCTTTAAAAAAAGTGAGAAATCCATCTTCAATTTTTGATGCAAATAGTGTGTTTTCTTTATTCCAAACAATTTTTTTCTGTATATCAGTTTGTGGTTTTCCATCCTTTTCAGCACTAATGATTTTTTCAAAAATATTATTGAATGGGTCTAAATCGTTGCTATCAGTATTCGCAATAACAACTTCGGAAAATTCTATAGATGAAATATTATCATTTAACCGTTTCAGTCTAATTTCTGCATAACTATTTACACCTGATACTTCTAGTAATTTATTGTTAACAGCATCTTGAATTTTTAAGGTTTTTGAGGTTCCATCATTGAAATTAATTTGAATATTTCCAGTGAGGCAATTGAATTTAGCTATTGTTGTGGGAGTTTCTTTCTAAAATTCAAGACAGTATGCTTTAACATTAGAAACATCCCTATTAACAAAATAAATTTTTTGATTTGGAGAAATTCCCATTGTTTGGAATTGACTAGGAAACAATAATGTCGGAATAAAAGATATTATGATAACAAAAAACTTCTTCATGAAATAATCCCCCCGAATATGTTTATAAGATAATAAAAACATCTTTCATAAATTCAAGAATTAAACTAATCAGGGGTACCCGAAAAATCTAGTGATTTTGGAACTTCGCTCATTAGAACTACAAGAGTACCCCAAAGAACAAGTTGATCCAATAAATTTCATAAAAAGCATACAATCAAAAGATATTATATTAATAATATAATTCATAACGAAATATTTTTTTTTCTATAACCATGATTAGCCGGAATCTATCAACCGATCATTTATCTCAAACCACAAAAGAATCATGTCAGTATGGCGCACAATGTTTCCAGGGCGATCCGATTTTGCCCGACTTTCCACAGCCAAGATAAATATATACACTAAACTCTTTCAAGCAAAATATACTATTGACCAAAATAAGACTTGGCGATATAGGATGCCCCGTGTTAATTGCGGTAGTCTGAGCCTTCGTTTGTACTTAATACAGATTGAAGTTACGGAGGGCGAAAATATGGAGATTTGTTATTCTTTAATGTATTTATCCGATCTTATTCTCTTCGATACTATTAATATTCTGTCATTAAAACATCAGGTTATAAATTCATCCATTCTTTTATTAATCCTGTCTTTAAAATTATCCAGCTAATAAATATAAACGATTCATACTTTTATTGAGGGCTTATAATACAGACACTTTAATCGAGGAGCATTCAGTATTAGTTTAAAGGATAATGCGAGCTATAAGATTTCTGGGTTTTTGCTCATTCACTGCATTATAACTAATATGAATCTCAAAGTGTGACTCATATATTATATATTCCAAAACGCGTCCTTGTAATGGTGGATTGTCTTTTTGAAATAAAACTACAACAGCACCACGACGAATTTTCTTATACTCGTTTATTGCATTTCCATCAATAATTTCAGAGCAAATCAGGGTAGTCCCCTCAATTTTCTGCACGAAAAACTCAGCAATTTTTATACCGGAAACAGTTTTCAATATCGAGCTTTCTTCATCTCTAAATATTTTAGTGATGAATGAGGGTTTTTTGAATATTTTCATATTTTCAATCATTTTATAAACACTAATCCGATTAAGAATATTATTATTAAGAGGTTTATCAAATAAATTAGCAATAAACTAATTTTTTTACATCCAAAGAATTTAGCAATAATAATTAATATTAAAGAAATTAATAGAGAATGAAGATAGAAATGGGGTATTGGATTTAGAATTTCATCAAAAAAAGATAAATCTGTAGTATCACTAACAAGAATATTGTTAACGACAGCAGGCAATAATGCATAAAAAAATAAAAGAAATATTGTAAATAAATATGATGCAAAATATAGAATAAAGGAAAAAATTACAAAATCTTTTTTGGAATAATAATCACAAAAATTTATTAACGGTATATAAATATATGCTAAGAAAAAAGAGATTACTAGTACCATTTCAATACTTGCCATATAGAAGTCAACATGACTTCCAATGAAGAATAGAGAAATTACTGTTGTAACGTTCATGGAAATTGAAATAATGGAAAATACAACTGTTATGAAATATAAAATACTTGGATTAATAATAGAAAGATTAGTCGATGTTTCATAAATAAATTCTTGACTATTGTTTGTATTTACAGATAAGATTTTTTTCCGAAGATTATCAAGGGTTAAAGAAGAATATTTTGAATCCGATGCCATGGTAGGTTTATATTCATCAGTCTGTTTGAAATAATATTTAGTAGTAAGTATTATTATATAGTTGATAAGAATGAAAACGACAAGATAGAAACGATACGATATAAAGGTAATCAATGTCACTTTGAGACTACTTTGACCATAGTCGTGCATTATTGCACTGCAGAGTTTTAAAAATGAAATAATTAATATAAAAAAGAAGGTCAGTGAAGAAAATTTTCTGATGTGCCAGATATATTTAGTATTGATATGGTTTTTTTCATGACTAGCCAATGCCGATGTTTCTTCATCTGTAAGTATATTTGGTATTTTATTATGAATAAAAATTAAATTTGAAAAGAAATTTGACCTATAAAAAACATTTGGAGCATTTCTTTTAATAGGTTCATGATTATTAAACAATATTAGAGTAACTTTGTTATTGAAAGTTTTTGAAAAGATATCAAAAAATGTAGAATTTTTTTTAACCTCTAATATTTCAATATTGAAGGCTTGAGTTGTATCTTTTAACAGGAATGAATGAGTAAATTGCCTGACTGTAAAATAAATGAAAAATAAAAACGCGATTAAGGTGGCAAATACATGAAAATATACACCTGAAATATTGATCTTTGTCGTGGGGGTAAAACTATCCCAACGTCTCAAAGTTAAATATATTAGACCGTCTTGAAAATGGTCTAAAGGACTCCAGTAAGTACCGGTTTTTTTAATATCGAAACTAATTAGTAATTGACCCCATTCATAAAATGGGAGATTAGTGATAAGAATAGTTAAAATCGAGAGTATGTAGAATAAATAAATACTGTTGTATCTTTCAAAAATTTTTATCATGGATGTATTGTTTATCATAATTATTACCTATGTCCTTAGAATAAATGAACATATTCCCCTTAACTAATCCAAGCAACCAAGGTTAATCACTTTCAACATAACAATTATACTAAAACTCTATATTTATTGCAATAACAAAAATAATAATATGTAAATAAATGTTGTGAATAATAATTGAAGTGGTACTATACCATAGTACCTTATCCATGTTAGGTGAAAATATTGTAAATTTACTTATTTCGTTACAATTCCCAACCTAGGGCTTTAATATTTTCTTCATATTTTTCCAGTTCTTCATAAACCCAATCTTCTGACGAATCAGTGTAAAGAGAAGATCCTTTTTCAAAAGGAACATATGCATAAAACATTTCGTTTGATTTTAACACTAAATATTTTACTAATTCATGAATTTTATAAAAAGTATGTTTATTCTGTGGAGAATCCAAATCAACATCAAATAGGATTAAGCATTTTTCAATAAAATCCCATTCTGCCATTTCTAAATTATTTTTTATGGAATTTTTTGCAGGAATTTCCCATAAATCTTCAAATCTAAAAGGTTTTAAAGAAACCATCTAAAAAAA
>CAYLTM010000059.1:0-302 GCA_964386495.1 uncultured Leptospirales bacterium | reverse complement strand
GAGTGATGTAGTTTCTTTAATCTCTTTAATTCGCTGTTTATCATCATTTAAATTTGTACTTTCTTGATCAGACAACATTGATCCGAAAGTATTTATAATAATACTTATTTCATTTTCTCTACTTTTGAGTGTAGCTATTTGCATGTTGTATGATGCAATTGAGACAAAATCAGTAATATTTTTTAAATTATTAAATGTTTCATTGATTTTATTGTCAATTGATTTTACTATGGGTTTATAATCGAAGATCCCGAATTCAATGTTGAAATGCAACAGATATTTTCGAAATAGCTTCAGAGGGT
>CAYLTM010000058.1:18483-21273 GCA_964386495.1 uncultured Leptospirales bacterium | reverse complement strand
ATAAAATTATTATTGGATATGGCACCGAGTACTTTCAGAATGAAGAAAATATTAAGACAACTAGTCAATTTCATATGAATATACTGGACGCGATAAAGGATAAGAATCCGGAAAAAGCGGCGAGGATTATGGAATCTGTTATTCAGTACGCGGAAAATTATTTAATCTCAGTCTATTCAGGACGGTAAAATGGATTTCATTGGATTAAGAATTAAAAACAGATATAGAATATCAGAGCTAATTAAAGAAGGTATGGTAAGCCGTATTTTCACAGCTTATGATGAATTCAGTAAAGATAAAGTTGCGATAAAGATTTTTAAAAATGATGTGATTTTGTCTAAAAATGAAAATACTATCAGATTCAAACTTTTAATAAATGAGATTTCCAAAATTGATCACAAAAACATTGTGAAAATATTTTCCTGTGGTGAAATACTCAATTACAACTACATTGCTGAAAAATATGTCGAGTCTTATTCTCTATCTGATTATAATGAAAAATTTGATTTGAAAAGAATTCTTTCAATAATTTATGGTATCGCTGAGGGACTTCAGGCGGCGCATAATAATAAAATTATTCATAGAGATTTAAAACCTTCGAATATACTTGTCGCACCGGATTCAATTCTTATCAGTGATTTCTGCGTTGCCGGAATTAAAGATTACTATACACTGGCTGAGAAATATTCTGTGAGCGATAATAATAAAATCCTTCAGATGTTCGGTTATATGCCACCTGAATTCAGCGGTATAATTAAAGGGTCGTTTGATGAAAGGGGTGATCTATATTCTCTCGGAATAATATTTTATGAGCTGCTGACAGGGAAGCTGCCGTTTACATCAGACAGTTTTTATTCGCTGATTCGTGAACAGATTTCGAGAGTACCGGAACCGCCTTCAAAATTCATTAACGAGATACCGCCTATTATTGACCGCATTGTTCAAAAGATGATTGATAAGTTTCCGAACAGCCGCTATCAGAGTGCGGCAGGATTATTAGCCGACATCAATAAAGTGCTAAACGGAAATTATGATTTCGAGCCTGGTTCGGACGATATAAGCTATTTCCCGACTTATAAGACATCGTTGATAGGAAGGGAAAAGGAATTAGCATTAATAAAAAACGCGGTTGAAAAAAGCGGAAAATCAGAAATAAATTACTGTGTTATACAGGGAAATTCCGGTACAGGTAAAAGCAGACTGATTGACGAAGTGGAACATATCGTTCGTATTAACGAAATGGTTATGATAAAAGCAGCCTGCGATACAACTGTCGGAAAATCTCCATACTGGATTGTTTCGATGCTGTTGAATTCTTATATGAAAATATTTAACCAGTTTTCTGATGAAAAAAAGGATTTTATAAGGCGTAGTCTTAATTCTGAATTGTCAAGTAATGGGGAGCTCCTGTTAAAACTCAGCAAAGATATTTCCCAGTTAATTGATGTTAAATTAACTAAGGATGATCTTCCGGTTGATGTTGAAAAAAAACGTCTTCATTTTTCAGTAAACAGGCTTTTTAAGAATTTACTAAGTTCAGAAAAATCAATGATCGTTGTTATTGAAGATATTCAATGGGTTGATTATTCTTCTCTCGAATTATTATCAGTTCTAATGTTTAACTCGGATCTTAAAAATATTCTTTTTATAATATCAATACGAACTGATGAAGATATTGCCGATGAGAAAATTCGTAATTTTATTTCAGATCTGTTCATTCAGAAGAATCTGTTTAAAATAAAATTGAACAATTTAACAGTTGATAATGTAAGATCGATTATTACTGAAGTATTCAGCAATAAAATCGCAGATGTGAATAAACTCGCGGAGTTCGTTTTTGCCAAAAGCGGGGGAAATCCGCTTTTCGCGATTTTAATAATAAGACAGCTTGTTGACAGCGATGTGGTTATTAATGAAAATAATAATTGGCTGCTGGAAAATTCGTTGTTAAAGGAAATTCAGATATTTCCGTCAATTATTGATTCGATTAAAAAAAATATTAAACTGCTGTCGTCTCAGGAAATGGAGTTTTTAACATATTCTTCATTTGTCGGCAAAGAATTTGATATTGAGATAATTTCGAAATTATGCGGTATCCCGTTTGATGACGCGATTAATATTATAGATAATGCTTTGTCTTTGCAGATAATTATTCCATCAGCCAATACCGGAAAGTATTCATTTTTTCACAGCAGGATAATGGAATCATTCAACTGTAATATTACTGATACTGAAATTAGAAGAAAAATTCACCAGACCATAGCGCTGGAGCTGGAGAAGAAACTTCATTCAGGTGAAGATGTTTTGTATGAAGCGGCGTATCATTACATCGAAGCTGGTGATGATGAGAAAATTATTGAGTTCGCGCTGCCTTCCGCTGTTAAATCAAAAAATAATTACGCGTTTGATGAGGCTGAACGTTATTTTCTAATCGTACTTGCAATTTATAAAAGAAAAGGCGATGTAAATGATAAAATTATTGAAATAAATAAAATGCTGGGAGAAATTTACGTTTTTAAATCCAGATATGAAGAAGCGTTAAATTGTTTTAATACTATTTTGCCGCAGATTAATAACGATTACCAATTGGCATCAATTTATGAACAGATTGGCAATGTGTATTATAGAAAGGGCGACTGGGAAAACTGCGAAAAAAATCTGATTATCGCACTGAAATATTTGAAGGAAAACATTTCCAGAAACAAAATCATTATATCCGTAAGTATTATCGAGCAGATTTTTCTGCATGTGTTGTATAAATTTTTCGAGAATTTAATCACCCCTAAAATT
>CAYLTM010000058.1:12848-18447 GCA_964386495.1 uncultured Leptospirales bacterium | reverse complement strand
AGTCCAAAATACAAGCTGATGATTCTTATTTATGAAGCGCTTGGCCGTATGTATATTCTTTATTCGCCTGTTAAACTTCTCAGCATAACGATACGCGCTCTGCATATTTCCCAGAGGAAAATCGGACCGTCGAAGGAATACGCACGCTGCATGACGACATTCGGGGGACTTCTTTCGGCGACAACCATGTTTTCCATGGCAAAGCAATACCTTGATAAAACCTACGCGCTGACAAAAAAGATTAATTACAGCTGGGGTGAGGGCTGGTGTGCCAGTGTTTATGGTTATTTTTATGAATGGACGGCTGACTATACAAAGGGACTTGAAATATTTGAAAAGTCTCTAGAAATATTCGACAGAATCGGTGACGTTAAGGAGACATCCATGGCTCTGAACGGTATGGAGCATTGTCATTATTACAAGGCAGATTATATCAAGGCGAAAAAAATCAACAACAGATATTATAATCTTGTTATGAACGCTGATGATGATTACTGCATCAGTGCGGCTGAAATTTACTATTCGCAGATTGCACGGGAAACCGGTGATATAGAAAAGGCTCAGTTCTACGCGGATAAATCCAACCGACGGAGCAAAGATAAAAAGATATGGTTTAATTATTGTTCCTCTCTGATTGAAATGGGAAGCAATGAGCTCTTGCTGGATAATCATAATAAGGCTCTAGAACATTTTATTGAAGCAATGAAACTTTTTGAATCGGAAAATTTTCTTGTACAATATATAGCTCATATCTATTCACTCGCGGCAACAGCAGCTATCAGAAAGTTTGAAAAAGAACGGAGCTCAATGCCGGAAAGCGAGGCTGATGAGCTCTTGAAAAGTATCGAAATTTATTCCAAAAAAGGGTTGAGAAAAACTAAAAAATGGCTGACTCATTATGGAACTTCTTTGCGGGCTTATGCAAGGTTTATGCAGATTAAGGGGGCAACAGAAAAAGCGGAAATATTTTATAAAAAATCAATCGATGTCTGTCTTAAAACTGAAAGAAAATATGAATTAGCGTTAACATATTATGATTACGCGATGTTTGTATCTCAGAATGGTGAAAAATCGAACGGTGGCGAATATCTTCTTATTGCTTATCAGCTATTCAATGAAATAGGTTCTGAATTATATGTTCAAAAAATAAATAATATATTTGGAATAACGCTAAATGATGATAGTAAAAAAACCATATCTGGTTTAATCGAAAAGGAATGTACAGATCTGCTTGGCAATATTGACCGGAATATCGGCAATATCGGGAATAGCTCAGTCTGTGAAAATATGCTTAACAGTCTTCTGAATATCACCGGTTCTTTAATTGGTATTATTTTCATTGAAGATAAAAACTCAAAGCTGATAATTAAACAGTCTGTAACCGCCGGAAACGCGCCCTTGGATTATCCTGAAAGTCTTATTAATTACTGTTTCATAGCTGATCAGAAAATAATAATTAATTATGGCAGTGAAAATAATTATTCCGGTATGTCCGAAGAGTCGGAAAAATTTAAATCGATAATGTGTCTGCCTTATAATTCCGGTAAAAAGGGGATTTTGTTTTTAGGAAATAAAGACAGTTATGGGGTATTTTCCTATAAGGCTATGGATATTATTGAACATATTCTGGAAAAGATATTTTATACAGCTAATGAAAAAACGCAGGACATTGAATCTGAAATAAAGAAAAAAGAGGAATATGCAATCTCTCCGGCACTTGTTGCCAAACTTGAAAAAGTTAGAGATTATATAGACAGTAACTATCTCGAAGATTTATCGAGGGAAGGATTAGCCGGATATGTGAATATGAACTATGACTATCTGGGAAAGGTTTTTAAGCAATGGTCGGGGCTAAAAATTAGTGAATATGTTAATAAAAAAAGAGTTGATGATTCTGCGGATAGATTATTAAACTCGTCTGATAATATTATTGATATCGCATATTCTGTGGGTTTTGAAAGCGTAACAACATTTAATAGAGCATTTTCAAAATTTATGCGAACAACGCCGCAAAACTATAGAGTCAATAAAAAAGGGTAAGGTAATAATATATGAAAAATTGTGTGATTCTCATTGTATTATTCTTGTTAATGTCAGGATGTAAAAAAACAGTATCAGACTATATTGAGACTAAGCCATATAACGCGGGCGTTAATACGGTTTTTCACATTGAGCAGGGTGATTACTTTCTTAACACGTATAAAATAGGTGTGTTTAATATAACTTCTCCCGCTCAGATGGCGATTTGGATTGAAGATCTTAAAGGTAACTATATTAATACAATTTATGTGACAAAAAAGTTCGGTTCCCAGAAATGGACCGGCGGTTCCGATGATGATTCAATAACTTTTAGAAAAGAGACTTTGCCTGTCTGGATGTTTAAAGCCAGGGATGCCATGAAGATGCCGGAATATCCAACAAAAAATAATCCTGTCGCGGATACTATAACCGGTGCCACTCCAGAGAAGAGTTTTAAAGTTGCGTCAAAAATCGATTCATCTTTAGGTGAGGTAGTCGTCTGTTTTGAAATAAATATGGCTTTTGATAATAATGACACTTATAAAAAGGACATGACACCGTCTGATGATGATTTTAATGCCGCGTCCGGTCAGCCGTCGTTGATATATAAAGCCGCGATTAACCTTGAGGAAAAAGGTAGCCGCGATTTAGAATTTGTCGGCCGTTCCCAGCCAAATGGTAAAAGCGGTGATATTATTCCTGATCTTTCGTCTATTACAACTGCTAAAAATATTGTAAAAAACGTTAAGGTCGTCATAGAGTAATTACTAATAAGTGATTGGCGAATAATTGCAAAATGTAGTTATTCGCCTGAAATTGAATGAGATTAATTAGGCTGTCGAGTAAAAAACGTCAGTCTGATTGGGTACAGGATGTATAAATCGACATTATGAATATATATTCCGGAAGAATAACATGAAAAAAATACTGTTTTTAGTCTTTATGCTGTTTTCTGTGAATCTCTATTCTCAAAATACCGGCAATGAAAAAATTCAGTACGTGAATTCTGGAATTTTTTATAAGTTAGGTGATTTCTCAATTAATAAAAAAGGTAATCCGGTTCTCTCGGAAGTAATTTCCTATAATGAGTGGATGCCGATACCAGGAAAGAATTTTCTTTTTAACGATCAATCTGTTGTTTGGTTTAAAATTATTGTACCTGAAAATAATTTTTCCAACCCGCATATTTTCATAAACAGAGTTGAACAGAATATTGAAGTCTATAATTTATCAAATATGCTATATAGTTTTGGTTCTTTTAAATATGAAAAAGTTCAGTCAGTCGGTATGCCGTTTCATATTATTAAGGCTAATAATGGAAGTGAATCATTATATATTCGTATCGGATCGAACTATGGAAAAGTCGGATTCCGGATGCCTGTTATTGTCGGTGAAAAGTCCGATTTAGTTATATTTAAAATCCGTTCAACCGCAACTGATGTTTTACTTGCGATTATCTATATTTTTATAGGAATTGTCTCTGCTCTGGCTATACTTGTAATCATCAAAAATAAACGCCTGGCTTTGTTGTTTTTCGCGTTATCCTTATCAATAGGATTGTTTGTATTATCCAGGGCAAGGATTTTGTATTTGTTTGATACATCACCGGTAGTGAATGAATATATTTTGATGATGTCTCTTTATATGGTTCCAGTAAATGTATTTGCTTTTTTTCATTATCTGTATGGCGAGTTTTTCTTCAAACTTAACAAGAGAGCTTTTCAGTTATATCTTACATTTGCGGTTGTCGCGTTAATTTTATCGTTGTCCGGTATTATTACTGTTGATGCTCCATTACGGCTATTTTTAATATTTCTTTTAATCGGTATTGTAGTAATAATTATCACTTCTATTTATCTGGCTTTTCTCAAAAATAATGAAGCGAGGATAGTTCTTGCCGGACTTTCGCTATTCAGTGTTATTTCTTTTTTCGATATTTTCGGCGAATTAATGGATATCTCAGTACTACAGCAGACTATGCAGTGGGGGTTCGCTTTTTTAATATTATCATTTGTTATTATTATTTATAGAAGAATAATGGAAATACAGCATCGTCTGTATAATTATAATTCCGATTTGTCTGACCGGGTTGATAAGCTTAATATCGCTAATGAACGGTTATTTTTATCAGAACAAAGATATAAATTGATTCTTGAAAGCACAAATGATATAGTGTTTTCATTGTCAAATGAATTGATAATAACTAACGTTAATAAATCCGCTAAAAGGCTTTTATTTATTAATTCAGATAAATTGATCGGAAGAAAAATATCAGATCTTTTTTACAGTAATCTTGATACAAGTAATATATCTATACAGATAATTAATTTGAAAATAGATAACTTTCTGAAAGATAAAAAATCTTTTATGATGCGGGTAGATTTGATAACATACGCAAATAATGAGCCAAAGGAATTTCAGCTTTTTTTCGAGTACATTAATATTGAAAACAGGAGTGAAATTATATGTCGTGCGGTTTCTGAAAACGAAGATTCTTTAGTGAAGTATTTGAACAATGAAAATTTGAGCTTCACAATGCCGAATTATATTAATATTACCGGCGATATTACAAATAGGTTGACTAGAAATTTAGGAAAGAATCTTGATTTTAAGCAGATAAATATAATAAGAATTGCTTTAAGTGAAATAATCTTAAACGCTATTGAGCATGGAAATCTTGAAATACAATTTTCGGAAAAAACTCAAGCTATGGCTGAAAATACCTACTTTTCATTAATACAAAACAGGCAGGAGAATCCGGATTATAAAAATCGAAACATATATATTGACTACATATTGAAAGATGATAAGGTTGAATATATTATCGCTGATGAAGGAAAGGGTTTTGATTACGATGATATCATCAATAGAATTAAGATTGAAGAAATTGATGGATTGTTAGCACATGGTCGTGGTATCCAAATGGCACTGAATATTTTCGATGAAATGTTCTATGAGAAAAATGGCAGTAAAGTTAAATTAGTGAAATACTTCAAATGAGGTCGTATAATGAACGAAAGAATATTAATTGCTGAAGATGATCCCGCGTCTGGTAAGCTTATAAAAGAATATCTTAAATCGAAAGGGTTTCTTCCGGATCTAGCTGTAAATGGAAAAGATGCGGTGGATTATTATAATACCCGTCCATATCCGATTGTGCTGACTGACCTTGAAATGCCAGTAATGTCGGGAGAAGAATTAATAAAAGAATTATCTAATGTTGAAGAACCTCCTTTATTTTTCGTGTTAACAGCTCATCAGAATCCAGAAACCATAATTGAGCTTATGAAGACCGGTGTTTACGATTATCTTGTGAAACCAGTAAATCTGACAGATCTGCATTTTAAAATTATTAAGGCATTGGATCACATAAAAATTGTAAGAGCGAATAAAATTTTTAATAGAGAAAGAGTCGCGAGGCTTGAAAATCAGCTTGATTGGTATAAGTGGCAGGAACGTGCATTGAATACCAATGATAAAACAGCCGACAACGCGATGTTTCAGGGTATGCTGCTTTCATTTAATCAAGGTGCGGGATTTGGAGCGATTGTTACCCTTCTCAATATTATCGCGCAAAATG
>CAYLTM010000058.1:8901-12838 GCA_964386495.1 uncultured Leptospirales bacterium | reverse complement strand
CTGGAATAATTCAAAGAGGTCTTACACTCAAACCAGTAACAGTAAAAGAAAGTCACGAAGTAATAAAGTCTGTTATAGAAAAAACAAAAAAATACGCCGTTTTGAAAAATCAAAAAATTGTATTAAGTGAATCCAAACCGCTATTCAACAGCATCAAAATCAATATGGAAATGGATCAATTCCGCAAAGTTGTTAATGAATTATTTTTAAACGCGTATAAGTATTCTAAAATAGAAAGTTCAATACTGGTAATTATGGATATAGAAAATGATAAACTTCGGGTGTCCATCGCGAATAGTCCAGGAAAAGATGAAAAGAACAGATTCGGTATACCTGTAGAATTTGAAAATATAATTTTTGAACCATTTTTTCGATTAAGAAAAACTGTTCAGGAAGAATACAATACATTGGATTTTGGTTTAGGACTAACGCTTGTTGAGAAAATTGTTCTTGCGCATGGCGGTACAATCGGGGTATCCACTGTGACTGATATTACTGATTTTAAGTTAATGGAAACCCAGCTTTTGAAAGAAAAAATCAGAGCTGAAGAATATGATAGAGCAAAATCAACTTTCCTCGCGAATATGTCTCACGAATTCCGTACTCCGTTGAATTCTATATTGGGATTTACCAAAATGCTTTCGGAATCAATCAGCAATGGCGAGCATGATTGCGATAAAGCTTTGGAATATCTTGGGTATATTGACAAGGGCGGTGAAAAACTTCTCGAAATTGTCAATGACCTTATTTTGATGTCTAGAATTGAAGCGGGTATGTTTACCATTGCAAACTCTAATATTGATATTGGTCAAATTGTCAAAGATGTTGTTAATAAGTTCAGTTCTGAAATTAAAACTGCGAAAGAAAGCGGTATTGTTTTTAATATTGTTTTTCCGAAAAACGCTGTGGTGTCGCAAATTTTTGCAGATAAAGATGCTTTGAAAATTATTCTTCAGCATATTCTCAGTAATGCAATAAAATATACAGAAAAAGGATTAATTCAGATTGGATACAAATTTACACCTGATGATGGTGTTGAGTTTTTTGTTTCTGATACCGGTAAAGGTATTAGTAAAGAAGACTGCAAAAATATTTTCACGTCGTTTTATCGTGTTGATGTAAGTAAAAAAAGAGAGAAGGGCGGTATTGGTCTAGGTTTATCAATCTCTTTGAAGTTAGCAAGAATGATGAACAGTGAAATTAAATATGATTCGACTCCTGGCAAAGGTTCAAGATTTTCACTGAAACTATTTTTTGCCGGTGATCGAAATGTATGATATGCGTTGGCAACAGCGATTTGATAATTTTGAAAAAGCACTCATGTTACTGATAGAGGCGGTTGATCTTAGCAATGAAAGAAGTCTGACTGATCTTGAAAAACAAGGGTTGATACAGCGTTTCGAATTTACTCATGAGTTGGCATGGAATGTTATGAAGGATTATTTTGAATATCAAGGCAATAATTCTATTACTGGATCAAGGGATGCTACTAGAGAAGCGTTTAAATTTGGGATAATTACTAACGGCGATGTTTGGATGGATATGCTGAAAAGCAGAAATCTTTCATCACATACATACGATGAGGTAGTAGTTAATGATATTGTTGATAAGATTTTTAACAACTACATGATATTATTTAGAAATTTTGAAATTAAGATGAAGACGTTTAAATGACTGAAAATTATGGATTGAAACTGGACCAGATTAATGCTATTTCACAGTGTTTTGCAAAGTATCCCGCGATTACAAAAGTGATGTTATACGGATCTCGTGCAAAAGGTAATTATAAAAACGGATCGGATATTGATTTAACGATTATGAATTCGGATTTGTCACCATCAGATTTATCAAGGTTAGAAAATGATCTTGATGATCTTTTGCTGCCCTATAAGATAGATCTGTCAATAATAACTAAAATACAGAATGTGGAATTGTTAAAACATATTGAACGCGTGGGGAAACTATTTTTTGAAAGATAGTAATCACTATAAAATGCAGCTGTCGCTGTTAATAATTTTATGCATATGATTATAAATAATTCCTTCAATTTCACTGTCCTTTAAAATTGAACCATTTGAGTTTAGTATAGCATATTCTTCTCTGGATATAATGAGTACCTTGTAGATGACACCTTTTATATAAAGATCGATTTCATTTTTAGTGTTTTTTGTGTCCGGTACCAATCTTTTCAAGGTGATTGGATCGTAAAGATTATTACCGCAGATGAAATAAGTTTTACCGTCAATTTTAAAAGTTGCGTGATATTCTTCCAGTTCACTGTGCCGCCATAGTATAGGATTTGTTTCAATAACCGATGTCGCTGTTTCTATCAAAACTTTTCCGTGGTTTCTGTCTAAATGTTCCGCACACTTTTCGCAGAAGAAAAATCCTTTCTTTTTTATTTCATCATAGCTTAACATGGGTTCCTCTGTAATGTCCCTCAATAGGGGAAAATGAAACATTATATGTACTAATTTACTCGTGCAGTATTACACTTTTTATCCATTTAATATTACAAAAAATATTTTTTTAAAATTTCTTTAGCCCCCTTCGAGGGTTTGGGGCGTGAGTGAGTTGAAGATAATTCATCCCCGAAATATAGTCAATTAATTTTTTTATTTACAGGAATATTGTAATAAAATACTATGATATTGTATATGGTTCTTGTTAAATGGTGTAATAAAGAGTTATTGTGTAATCTGCACAATTTATCTATAGCTCGTTAATAGCGTAAAACTATTTTTGTCGAGTAAGTTAGTATAATTTGAGATGGTATATATGAAAAAGATTGTTAAACAAAATGTAATTATAATCGAATTACCGGAAAAAATGAGTAAGACATTATCGAGTGAGTTAAACGATTTGATTACAGATAATCTTAATATTTCATATCTGCTGAATTTTAAGGAAGTCGTTTATATTGACAGTTCCAGCCTAGGCGTAATGATAAAAGCTTTACGTTTGTTAAAGGATAACGGCAAAACTCTTACACTGGTATATGTTAACCAGCAGATATTGAAAATACTTGATGTGCTGAATATGCTCACAATCCTTCCTATTGAAAAAACAATAGAAGACGCTATGAAAAAAATTAAATAGACCGTATATAATGAATTCATTTTCCCGTGCGTTCCATTATCTTCTTCAAAGAAAAAAATATTATTTTTTCGGTTTGATAGCTCTTTTTGCTGTGGATTTTTCACAGTTGTATATCCCGGTTATAATGCAGAAATCGATTGATCTTATCGCCGGTGATAATTTCAAACAACAAACTCTGCTGAATTACGCACTGATGATTTCACTGCTGGGTTTTGTTGTTCTTCTTTCAAGGTTTATCTGGCGCTACCTGATAATAGGAACCGCGCTTTATATCGAAACAAACCTTCGAAATGATTATTTTAGTCATTTGCTGAAACTGCATAAGTCATATTTTTCTGAAAATAAAACCGGAGATTTTGTTTCGCAGGCTGTTACCGATATAACAAGTATCCGTATGGTGTTCGGTATAGGATTTGTCGCCTGTTTTGACGGAATTGTAATGACAATAATTTCATTATCCTTTATGTCATATATTAATCTTAAACTTACAATGTATGTTTCAATACCATTTATTGTTATATCTGTTCTTGTGTTTTTTTTCGGGAGGCTTGTACACAGCCGGTTTACGGCTGTTCAGGAATCCTATTCAGACATTAGTTCAAAAGCTATAGAAAGCATTAGCGGGATAAAAGTTATTAAAGGCTATCTTGCCGAAAAATACACTGTTGAAAAATTTGAAGAACTCAGTAGAAATTCGTATGTGAAGAATATGGATCTTATAAAAGTTTGGGGTGTTTTTCATCCTATGCTTGCTGCGATTGTTGGTTTTTCAGCGGCACTTTTAATATTTACCGGCGGCAAAGAATCCATAGCAGGCAATTTTACAGCCGGTGAATTC
>CAYLTM010000058.1:5305-8891 GCA_964386495.1 uncultured Leptospirales bacterium | reverse complement strand
GATCCTGACGCACAGGATATCTCCGATGAATATATTAATATAACTTTTGAATCCGCGTCATTCAGGCATGAAAATAGTGATAACTTAGTTCTTAACAATATTAATCTTCAGATTAGGCAGGGTGAGAAAATCGCAGTGGTCGGTAAAACCGGGTCGGGAAAAACCACTTTGATAAACATGCTCATAAGATTATATGATCCTGTTGCAGGCGGAGTTCTGGTTAATAATGTAGATATCCGTAAAATTAAACTTGAATCTCTGCGGAATCATATAGTGCTGATACCGCAGGAATCATTTATATTTTCAGAATCCATTACAGATAATATTATTTTCGGGACCTCCGATGATGCAGGGACTAATTTAGAGGCGATACATTCGGCTTCGAGAAGCGCCGATTTTTACGATACAGTACAGGAGTTCCCCGGCGGTTTCGGAACTGTCATTGGTGAAAGGGGCATTAATCTTTCCGGAGGACAAAAACAGCGGCTCACGATAGCGCGTGCGTTGTTAAATAAATCAAATGTATTAATTTTAGATGATTGCCTGTCGGCTGTTGACACTGGTACAGAGAAACGCATCATCGCGAATATTGTTGATCTATACAAGGACAAAACTCTGATTATTATTTCTCATAGAATAGCGTCGATTATTCATTCCGACAGAATTATCGTAATTGACGACGGCTGTATTGTAGAAACCGGTACGCATGAGGAATTATCCTCGATGAAGGGTGTTTATTATGATCTTTATAAAAAACAGATCATTGAGGAGAATTTAAACAATGTATCATTATGATGAAAATAATGAACAAAAAATAATAGACCTGAAACTTTTTAAATGGTTTTCAGATTATATAAAACCGCATAAAATATATATAATACCAATATTGATCGCTATAACTATAACTATCGCCGTGGATCTATATCTGCCGATTATTATAAAAAATGTCATCGATTCGCTGCTTAAATACAGGGATATTGGAGATGTGAAGTACTATTCTCTGTTGTATTTTCTAATGACAGCAGGTGCTTTTATCTTTTCATACATGGAAATATTTTATATAACGAAAATAAGTCAGATCATTGTTCATGACATTCGAACGGATCTTTTTTCGCATATTCTTAAACTGCCGATGTCCTTTTTTGATAAAACTCCCGTAGGCGCTGTTTCTACAAGAGTCACAAACGATATAAATAATATTCAGGAATTTTTTTCAGCGGTGATTCTTGTTTTGTTTAAAAATGTTTTCATTATGATGGGAATAATAATCATTCTGTTTGTTGAGAACGCTCGTCTGGCATTTTTCGCGCTGTCGTTATTCCCGTTGGTCGTAATAATATTTATCGTGTTCCGGAAATATCTTCGAAACGCTTACCGTAATTTACGGGCAAAATCCGCAAGGCTGAACGCGGTTCTTACAGAAAATATCAATGGTATAAATATTATACAAATATACAACCGGCAAATGAAATATGTCAAAAAATTTGCTATGGTAAATGAAGAATACCGTTATTCATTTATGAAACAGATTATGATCAGTTCCGTATTTAATCCGTCAATAAAATTTATCAGGTATTTAACCGCCGCGATTGTAATATATTTTTCCGCCGGGACTATTCTGTCGGGAGCGTTAACCATCGGTATGCTGATCGCTGTTCTTGCCTATGTGGAAAAACTTTTTTTGCCGATTCAGGAAATGAGCGAAAAAATAGATATTATACAGTCAGCGATGGCTTCGTTTGAACGGATTTATAATTTGAAAAATACTCCCTGTGAAGAATATATCACTGGTGAAATTAAAAATACAACCGCTTCTGAAGTGCCGCATAATGACCGGTTAATAAAATCAAGTGGTCAGGCACATTACGATATTGAGTTTAAAAATGTTTGGTTTGCTTATAAAAACGATGAATGGATACTGAAAGATTTTTCACTGAAAATCAAGCAGGGGCAAAAAACCGCGATTGTCGGTCACACAGGGTCGGGTAAGACGACAATAATCAACCTTCTAAGCCGTTATTATAAAATTCAAAAAGGTACTATTACTATCGGCGGTATAGATATTAATGATATGCCGATAGATGTGCTTAGAAAAATTGTCGGAATTATTCACCAGGATTATTTTATTTTTGCAGAAACAGTCCAAGAAAATATTTCAATGGGAAAAAATATCAGCGGCGGCGAAATAGAATCATTGAGCCGTTATTCTAACAGCTATGGTTTTATTTCAAAACTTTCTGACGGATTTAAAACGGAAATGAAGGAAAACGGTGCCACTATTTCGAGCGGTGAAAAACAGCTGATCGCCTTTACAAGACTGCTCGCCTATAATCCTAAAATAATTATACTTGATGAGGCGACTTCAAATATCGATCCGGAATGCGAGCAGCTGATTTCCGACGCACTCGGAAAATTAACCGCCGGAAGAACATCTCTTCTGATAGCTCACCGATTATCGACAATCAGGCATTGTGATAACATCATTGTTTTGAATAAAGGTGAAACCGCTGAAGTAGGCAGTCATGAAATTTTAATGAGCAACAAAGGTTATTACTACAATTTGTATCAGCTTCAATACGCTTGATAACCTTTTCTGATGGTTTATACTTGACAAAAAGTAATTAAAATGCATAAATAATTGCCATATGTCGAAAGGAGTATTTATGAATGCAGCCGTAAAACTTGATGAAATTTACACATATAAAGATTATTATAATTGGGATGACAATTTGCGATGGGAACTTATTGATGGCGTACCTTATCAAATGAGTCCGGCACCGTCAAGACGCCATCAGGATATTGCACGCGAATTACTGGTAATAATAGCTAATTATTTGAAAGGAAAAAAGTGTAAAGTGTATGCAGCTCCTTTTGATGTGAGATTACCGGATGGTAAAGAAAATGATGATGAAATTTTGACAGTTGTTCAGCCTGACATTTCTATAATATGTGATGAGTCAAAACTTGATGACCGGGGTTGTAAAGGTGCTCCTGATGTAATTATTGAAATAATATCTCCCTCAACAGGAATTTATGACGAGAAAAACAAATTAGATATATATGAAAAACATCGTGTCAAACAATATTGGATGGTATATCCAGTTGAGAAAATAATTATGGTTTATCTGCTGAATAATGACGGTGAATACGGAAACCCCCGGAATTATTTGGAAAATGACGTTATAGAACCAACTCAATTTCCCGGTTTGAAAGTAGAGTTGGAAATAGTTTTTGGATAGAAAAAAGAAAAATAAAGGATATCTATATGGATTATACAAATTATGTTGAAAATATCTGTGCTAATGCGAAAAAAGCATCAAGGCAGACTGCTTTGTTAAGCGATAAAGAAAAATGCGGTATATTGAAAAATATTTCATCCGAAATACGCGAACGAAAAGATTTTATTATCGCTGAAAATAAAAAGGACATTGTTGAAGCGGAAAAAAATCTATCCAGCGCGATGGTAGACAGGTTATTATTAAACGATAAACGGATTGACGCGCTGGCTTCCTCTGTTGATGAAATATCACTGCTTAACGATCCGGTCGGCCGTGTTGAAAAAATCAGTCTGCGTCCATCTGGAATA
>CAYLTM010000058.1:3728-5295 GCA_964386495.1 uncultured Leptospirales bacterium | reverse complement strand
TCGGGCAGATGCGCGTGCCGATAGGAGTCATTGCCGTCATTTATGAATCGCGGCCGAACGTGACGATTGATATAGCGGCAATATGCATAAAGTCCGGTAATGCCGCGATACTGCGGGGCGGCAAAGAGGCTATTAATTCGAATAAGGCTCTTTATGATATTATAAAATCCGCGATCAGAAAAAGCGGCTACGACGAAAATATAATCACCCTGATTGAAAATACCGACAGGGAACTCGTTCCAGTTTTATTGAAAAAGAATAATTATATTGATTTGGTAATTCCAAGAGGCGGGCATGGGTTAATAAAATATGTCTGCGAAAATTCATCAATACCTGTCATTAAACACGACAAGGGTGTGTGTCATACATTTATTGATGTGTCCGCTGATAAGCAGGCAGCCGCGGATATAGCGGTCAACGCTAAGGTATCGAGACCGTCTGTATGCAACGCGATGGAGACTCTGCTTTTTCACAAAGATTTTTCAGATAAAAAATTTGTGCTGGAGCAATTGATCGCTAAAGGTGTGACAATTTATGGTTGCGGCGAAACAAGAAAGATTATTCCCGACAAGATACTCGAAGCGGCTGAAGAAAATTTCTATGAGGAATATCTTGATCTTAAATTATCCGTAAAGATCGTTGAGGATATGAACGACGCGATTGACCATATACATAAATATGGCTCCGGGCATAGTGAGTCGATTGTTACCAAAGATTATAATAACGCTGAAAAGTTTTTAAGGAATGTTGATTCTTCGGCGGTTTTTGTAAATTCGTCAACGAGGTTTCATGACGGCGGCGAGTTCGGTCTCGGCGCGGAGGTTGGAATATCTACGCAGAAACTTCACGCTAGAGGGGTGATGGGCGTTGAAGGTCTGACATGTTTAAAGTACATTGTGTACGGTAACGGTGAAATCCGCGAATGAAGGTTGGATTATTCGGCGGAACTTTTAATCCCGTGCATAAGGGGCATGTATCCTGTGCGGTTACTGTATATAATCAGTATAATCTCGGCAAAATATTATTCGTGCCGGCTAAAATACCTGTGCATAAGGAATTTACGGATGACACTGGAAGCGTGCACAGAATTGAAATGCTGAAAATCGCGATAGGTGATTATTCTTTTCTCGAAGTGTCATCTGTGGAAATTGACCGCGCGGAACCTTCGTACAGCATAATTACCGTGAGGGATTTTCAGAACCGTTTCCCGGATGATGAATTCTATTTTATTATGGGAACCGATTCTTTGAATACTTTTAATACCTGGCGTGATTATGAAAAACTCGGCAGGATGATACCTTTTATAATTATCAGAAGACCGGGCGAACTAATTGATGAAAAAATGATTAAATTTATTGACAAAGTTTATATTGCTGATAATGAAGAATTATGTATAAGTTCATCTCAAATTCGAAAGACAATAAACCTGGGACAGCCGGTGAATAACGATATGCTGGACGTGCGGGTTCTCGAATATATTTTTTACAAGGGGTTGTACCGTAATTGAAAAAGTTAATACTAATTGTTGTGATTATTGTCGCGGCTATCATTGGAAATATAACATATA
>CAYLTM010000058.1:3084-3718 GCA_964386495.1 uncultured Leptospirales bacterium | reverse complement strand
ACTTGTCCAGCAGAAACAGATGATAAATATTTTTGTCGCGGGTCGTAATGAGTACAATAAGAATCTGCACAAATTTTTCGCTGTAGTCAGCATCAATCCTGAAAACAACAATATCGGCGTAACCTTTATACCGCCGTCTCTGGGACTCGATATCGATCAGGACGGGGATATTGTGCCGCTGGACAAAATAGAAATGAACAATTTTAAGAAAGTATCAAACGCTTTTGAAAAAGCTACAAAAATAAAAACGCAGTTTTACATGACAATTTACGCGCCGGATGTCGCGCGGGTAATTGATATTATAGAAGGAATTAATCTTTATTTAATCAGTTCTCTTAATCCGTTTGAAAAAATGAAGGACGGTATTAATTATTTTGATGGTTATAAAGCCATGCACTATATTAACAAGGTGGAAAAAAATTCTATTTTCAGGAAATTTGACAAAATACAGGATGTCGTGTCGTCAATATATTTGAATAAAGAAAAATATCTTAAATTTGTTAACCGTGAACTTGTAACTATTGTTTTGAATAATGTTAAAACAAATATGCTTCCTCAAGAAGTAATTTCCGCACTCAATATCGCCGGAAAAGAGGGTAAACTGAATTTTACTGTATTACCAGGGAAATACTCG
>CAYLTM010000058.1:0-3074 GCA_964386495.1 uncultured Leptospirales bacterium | reverse complement strand
CCAATATAGTTCTTTCACCAAAAGTTCTGGAGCAAAAGATATTGTTATTGAAGAGAAAGGCGAAACAAACATCAAGGTTAAGCTGCTGAACGCGACGGATCTCCCCGGACTTGCGTTTAAAACAAGAACCCTATTGATGAGAGAGGGAGTCATAGTCGTTGAGTTTGGAAATTATCTCGACGCTGTCTATAGCGACACCATCGTAATCAACCAGAAAGGATACTTGAGCGAATCTTACTATATCGCGTCATTAATTGGTGTGAACAAGATTTATACTATAACTGATAATTCACAGCTTCATAGCGTTATGATACTCATTGGTAAGGATTTTATTAAATGACAGCTATTGATACTATTCCAAAAACCGCGGCGGCTGTTATCGCTGAATTAAAAAAAGTCCTTTCAGATAAGAAGGCTGAAAATTTATCGGCTATTGATTTGCGTAAAGTTAATTCTTATCTGGATTATTTTGTAATATCGACAGGTTCATCACGCCTTCACTGCCGCGCTCTGGCGAAGGATGTTCTGGAATATTTAGACAGTGAAAGGATTAAATACCGGGGACAATGCGATATGGATTCTGACTGGATAATTGTTGATACAGGAGATATCATCGTTCATATATTCACAAAGGATATGCGGGAGTATTACGATCTTGACGGGCTGTGGTCAGACGCTGATAAAATGTGATTTTGATTAAATATTTTAACTGGAGGACTAATGCTAAAGGGAATTAAACCGATGGGTCTGGGAAAATCAATAATATTTTCCATTATACCAATGATATTGCTTTTTATAGCTGTAAATTTCTACATACCGGAATATTCGTCGCGTTTTGATCCGCCGATTTTAAGCTGGTTTTTATATGGGTCAGTATTTGTTTTTGTTCCGATGTTTGTTTCCTCAATTATATTGTATAAACTTGAACGCAGCGGTTTAACTTTCAAAGAACGTTTTCGTTTATGGTCACCTAGAAAAAATGATTTACTTGTTACTATTATTTCTATTGCGGCAATATCCGCAGTAACATTTATTATAATAAGTATACTGACATTTTTCAATTCAAAATTTACTGTACAGCCTTTTTTTATGCAAATGGAACCTCTTAAAGACGGTCAGCTGTGGGTTTTATTATTATGGCTGCCGATGTTTTTCTTCAATATCTTTGGCGAGGCTTTTTTCTGGCGGGGCTACATTTATCCGAGACAGGAAGTCTATTTTGGAAATTTCACATGGTTTGCACATGGCACTTGCTGGATGATATTTCATCTTCCATTCGGAAGTAATCTGTTAATTGCTGTTATGCCGATTATTTATATAACTTCTTACGCGGTTCAAAAAACCAAAAATACCTATGTCGATATTATTATTCATGCTGTAATTAACGGAAGCGGTTTTCTGATGATTGCCCTTGGAGTAATATAGTAGTTAATGCGTCCGAAAATTGTAATAATTAATCCGGACGCACCTGACGAAATTGTAAAGACTTTTAAAAAAATTGATATCGAACCTATAGCGGTTCCATTATGTGCAGATGTTTTACGTCCGATAGCCGGTCATCCGGATATGCAGATATTCCGCCATAAAAATAAGACTATTGTGCGGAACGATATGCCGGTTAACTTTCTGGAGCTTATTGATGATTATTGCGATATTGAAACCGGCTCGTCTAAGTTGTGTATTCATTATCCATTCGATATTTCCTACAATGTTTTTGCGGTTGATAATATCTTTTTCCATTTGACCGCGATGACTGATGAGTGTATCCATCGGTATATTAAACAAAATGGATTTTCGATAATTAATGTCAAACAAGGCTATTCAGGCTGCTCTTCAATCGCGGTTAATCACAACAACGTAATCACTTCAGATGTCTCAATAAAACGTGCCTGTGAAAAGAATAATATCAATGCAGTCTGCATAAAAACAGGGGGGATTATGCTGCCAGGAATGAGCCATGGTTTCATCGGCGGTTGTGCAGGTATTTGTGATAATGATATATATTTTTCGGGAATTCTTGATAATCTATCCGATAAAAATCATGTTCTTGGGATAATTAATAAATGTGGTAAAAATATTGTATATTTATCAGATTATCATGCGGTTGACTATGGCTCTTTCATTTTTTATTAGAAATATTCGTAATTGTGCATTTATCACCACCAATAAATGATGTGAAACAAATATTCCATTGACAAATTTTGTTAATTATTGGACACAGGGAACTACATAATTACGATTAAGTATAAACGGGTTGATTATCATGAGTTTTGTATTGGACATAGTAATTTACATTAAAGATATTATTCTTGAAGCGGTAATTTTTATCGCGGATAAAATATATAGAGCCGGATATTTTATCTACGACTGGTTTATTTTTCTTGTATTGTTCGAGAAAATTATTGTCATAAATGGTTTTCTGGCAATGTTTGCGGTTATTCTCCCGTCAGCGGAATTTAAAATATTTGACTCGGTTTATCAGGTTAATAATCCCTTATCTGTATATATGATTATTCTCGCCGGTGCAATGTTTTTATCGGTATTTTACAGAGGTCTTTATGGAACAATCTTCAGGGTTGTAATTAATCTATATTATCTTTTTTGGATCATTTATTTACCGCTATTTCCGGGATTAACAAAAGCTGAGCCTTACAGTCTTACTTTTGGATATTATCTGAATGTGTTAGTACCATTAATTTATATAGTATTTTCCGGGTTATCCTATAAATTATGGTCAAAATAGTTCTCAGTATATTTATCGTAATTATTTTATCCAACATATGTGGGATGTTCACTGGGTTCTGGACACGGGATCGTTACGTTAACTACAGCGATAGCTAAGTCGTGTAATGTGTATTTTCTAAATAATGTAAAATCCGCACAAATTGATTTCTACAGCTCATTAATAGGTTTATGGTTTTTAAACGATAGTACAGATTCTCGACTTGGAAGTTTTGAGTGTAAACCCTTCGTAGAAAAAAATCCAAGCGAAATGCAAAAAGTTATGGCAGCAATAGGCGAGGGCGGCGCAATAAAGCTGACTCCGATAAAAGTTATCCAGATATATTCAGCGA
>CAYLTM010000057.1:19129-21365 GCA_964386495.1 uncultured Leptospirales bacterium | reverse complement strand
TGACATTAGCGATATTAACCCTGTGATTTTAAAAGTTACGAATGATAATTAATATTTTAGGATAAAAAATGAAAAATTTAAAACTGGCTATGCTTAATGAGAAAAAAGAGAGAACATTGATTAAAATCGGCGATAAAATTATCGGAAAAGATTTTGTTGTGACTGGAGGTCCATGCAGCGTTGAAAGTGAAGAACAGACAATCAACACGGCAATTGGCGTTAAAAAAGCTGGCGCCGATTTTTTACGGGGAGGGGCGTTTAAACCTAGAACATCTCCCTATGCTTTTCAGGGTCTTGGAAGGTAATCCCAATGTAATTCTTTGTGAACGAGGAATTCGTACGTTTGAAACTTACACCAGAAATACTCTCGATTTAAGCATAGTCCCGGCGGTAAAAGAAGTCACTCATCTGCCGATTATGGTTGACCCGTCGCATGGAACAGGAAAATTATCTCTCATCGAGTCTATGTCTCTCGCGTCTGTAGCTGCCGGTGCGGATGGTCTTTTAATAGAAGTCCATGAGAATCCAAAGGACGCAATGAGTGACGCAGATCAGCAATTTACTTGCGGAGAATTTGATGTTATAATGCGGAAAATAAGAAAAACACGTTCTTGTATGGAAGAAGTCTGGAGACTATCTTGAAAATTGTCGAATGTAAAACTTCCGGTAAATACTCGAAAATTTTCGTCGGTGGAGATTTAGGCTCTCTATCAGATTACATCGTTCCGTCAAAAACGATAATAATTACTGATGAAAAAGTCGATGAATTATATTCTGGAAATTTTCCTGATTGCAGAAAAATCGTTATAGGTACTGGTGAGCTAAACAAGACTCTTGATACAGTTGAATATATTTATGAGTCTCTTCTTAAGTACAACGCGGTGCGAGACACTTTTATACTTGGTATCGGCGGCGGTATTGTTACTGATGTTGCCGGTTTCGCGGCATCGACGTATTTGCGTGGTTTAAAATTCGGTTTTGCCGCTACGACTTTATTATCGCAGATAGATGCTAGCGTCGGTGGAAAAAACGGCGTGAATTTTAATACCTATAAGAATTACATCGGTTCGTTTAATCAGCCGGAGTTTGTAATCTGTGCAACAGATTTATTGCGTTCTTTGCCGATGGATGAGATTATTAATGGTTTGGGTGAAGCTGCTAAGCATGCTTTTATTTTTAACTGTGGACTGGATAATTTCCTAGAGACTGAATATAATAGAATCATTCAGCTTGATAGTTCCGCTGTCGAACGGGTCGTGTACGACTCCGTGTTGAACAAAGCCGCTGTTGTAGAAAGAGACGAAAAAGAGACTGGTGAACGAAGGATTCTAAACTTCGGACATACCATTGGTCACGCTATTGAATCCGTAATGAAGGTTTCTCACGGAAAAGCTGTTTCTATAGGAATGGTTATTGCCGCTAAGATCTCTAATAGGTATAATGTGCTTTCAGAAGACCGTACTCATCGAATGATAAATATTCTGAAAAATCTTCAGCTTCCTATTGACATAGATATTGATCCTGAATTGATTATTAATGCCGTTTATAAAGATAAAAAACGTACTGATGATTATATTAATTTTGTTCTGCTGGAAGATATTGGAAAACCCGTTATAAAACAAATTGAACTGAAAGTTCTGGAGGATATTATTCATGATATGCGTAAGCATAGCTGACAAAAATGTTAATAACATTTTAGAGGTCATTCAAAAACACGAGTTGTCAGAGATTCGTCTGGACGCGGGTATATTTTCTACAGATGAAATAAGAAAAATCTTTTCGTCAGGAAAAAGTCTTCTCGCTACAATGAGACCGTCGAAGAATTTGTCTGAAAAAGACCGACTTGTTTTTTTACAGACAGCTGTTGAAAGCGGTGCGGAATTTGTAGACATCGAAGTTGAGTCCGATGACGATTTCAAGAACAGTATAATCGAAACAGCGAAGAATCATAAATGCAGCGTGATAATATCTTATCACAATTTTGAAAAAACTCCAAGTGCTGCCGAACTAGAAGAAATTATTAAATGGTGCGGTGAAAAAAATCCTGATATAATAAAAATCGCCTGTATGGCAAATTCTACTCAAGATTCCGCAAGGATGCTTTCACTTTATGACCGCAGCGAAAATATTATTTCGATAGCAATGGGTAAATTCGGTAAAATAAGCCGCGTCGCTTCGGTATTGCTTGGAGCCCCTTTTATTTACGCGAGTATAGATAAAGGTTCTGAAACTGCCG
>CAYLTM010000057.1:14088-19119 GCA_964386495.1 uncultured Leptospirales bacterium | reverse complement strand
CAGGAAACCCCATTTCTCATAGCAAAAGTCCTCTAATATTCAACAGTCTTTTTTGCGATAAAAAAGAATCTTCATGTTATATAAGGTTCTGCGCGGAAACCGCTGATGATATTCGAAAACTTTTTCATTCGCTGAATCTTGACGGTATGAATATTACAGCTCCATTTAAAGAAGATGTTTTTTCGATACTGGATCACATAGATGAATCCGCTGAAAAATCTGAATCAGTCAATGTCATTAAAAATGTTAATGGAAAACTTACAGGTTATAGTGTTGATTATCTTGGCGTTACAGATTCATTTCTGGAAAATAATATTAGTCTCACTGCTAAAAAAGTTCTGCTTCTTGGCGCCGGAGGAGCGGCTAAGGCGGCGTTGTACGGTTTATTAAAGAAAGGCGCGGATGTCACAATATCAAACCGCACTGCCAGCAAAGCGAAAATAATCGCGGAAAAAAATAACATATCATATATATTATTTGAAGATATTATTAGTAGAATTTATGATTTCGATATAATCGTCTCGACTCTACCTGCGGGTGCAGGAATGATAACAGGTGAGATGCTTAGAAATAAAATTGTGTTTGACGCTAATTACAAACACTCTGAAATGCTGCTAAACGCAGAAGGTTACGCTGATGTAATTCTTCGCGGAGAGGACTGGCTGATTAATCAGGCTGTTCCTTCTTTTGAAATATTGACAGGGCATAAATCTTATTCTTCTGAAATACGGAATCTGATAAAAAACCTCGATATAAAAAGAAACATAACGAGAATCGCTCTGATAGGTTTTATGGGTTCTGGAAAAACCACAATCGCAGAGGAGCTTTCGATATTGTCCGGCTGGAAATTAATTGACATCGATCTTGAAATTTCGGAAATTACAGGAATGAGCACTTCAGATATTTTCAAAGACCATGGTGAAGATTTTTTCCGTAAAATTGAAACAGATATTTTAAACAGAATATCATCTGAAGAAAGAGTTATAATTGCCACGGGCGGCGGTATAGTGATAAAAGAAGAGAACCGGAAAATTTTAACTGAAAAAATGTTTAATGTCTGGCTTTATACCGATATTGAAGAATCATTACGCCGCATGGATATTACGGATAGACCGATTTTGAATTGTGAAAATCCGTTGGAAAAAGCAAAAACTGTTTTTCAAAACAGAAAATATTTATACGCTTCAGTATCTGATATTTTGATTTTAAATGAAAATAATATAAAACGGGTTGCCGGTAGAATTTATGAAGAAATTAGTCCAATCATCGCAAATTAAGGGTACGATCGCAGCACCTTCATCAAAGAGCTATCTGCAAAGAGCTGTCGCCTGTGCGTTGCTTTCGCAGGGGGAATCATGGTTGTATAATGTTACAGACAGTGATGATTATAGAGCGTCGCTGAATGCCGCCGTCGCGCTTGGCGCGGAAATAGAAACCGATAACACGACAATTCGGATTTCCGGCAAAAATTTCATCAAGTCCGATACTATTGATTGCAAAGAGGCGGGTCTCACGCTAAGAATGTTTACTCCAATAGCCGCGTTATTCTATAAAGAGATTACTTTGAACGGCAGCGGATCCTTGTTGAAAAGACCTTTTAATTTTATAGAATTTCCTCTGCGTATGCTGGGTGCGTCGATTGAAACCAACAATGGTCTTCTTCCAATAAAGGTTAGAGGTCCTCTAAAGGGAGGTCACGCTATTGTTGACGGTTCAATAAGCTCGCAGTTTATTACAGGTTTAATGATCGCCTTGCCATGCTGTGAAAAAGATTCTGTCATTACTGTAACATCCATGAAAAGCAAACCATATCTCGATATGACTATCGATATGCTGGATCAGTTTTGTGTTGAGATTAAAACTGTGAACAATATGGAATTCCATATTCCCGGAAGACAAAATTTTGTTCCAGCCGCCGTTAATATTGAAGGAGACTGGAGCGGAGCCGCTTTTCATCTGGTGGCTGGCGCTGTAGGCGGAAAGGCTGTCGTGCAGAATCTATCCATGCAGTCATATCAGGGTGATAAAAACATTGTGGATGTTCTTATCGAATGCGGTGCCGGAGTGATGGTGAAAAAAAATGAGATTACTGTTGTAAAAAAATCTCTTAAGCCGTTTGAATTTGACGCTACGGATTGTCCCGATTTGTTTCCGCCGATTGCGGTTCTCGCGGCAAACTGCAACGGAACTTCTGTTATCAAAGGTGCTGAAAGATTGAAGTTTAAAGAAAGCGATAGAGCTCTTGTATTAAAAAAAGAGTTCGCTAAAGCCGGTATTAATATTAACATAGATGGCGACATTATGGAGATTACAGGCGGGAAAATAAAATCATGTGTTATAAATTCCAACAACGATCATCGTATTGCGATGGCTGCCGCGATTTTAGGAATTAATGCTGAAGGTCCGATTGAAATTGATAATGCTGAGGCAGTATCAAAGTCATATCCATCTTTTTATGAAGATTATATAGCATTAGGTGGTTCATGTGAATAGTTTCGGAAGAATATTTAGAGTCACTATTTTTGGGGAATCCCACGGAAAAGGTATCGGCGTTGTTGTGGATGGCTGCCCTCCGGGGATTTCACTGACTGCTTACGATTTTACAAAAGATCTCAGCCGCAGAAAAAGCGGTGCTCTCGGCACCACACCAAGAAGCGAAGATGACGCACCGGAAATATTAAGTGGTGTTTACAATGATATTACGACCGGCGCACCTATAATGATACAGTTCCAGAACAGAAACACTGTATCTAAAGATTACTCACAGTTTAAGGATACACCAAGGCCAGGTCATGCTGATTACACAGCCGATGTGAAATTCGGTGGTTTTAACGATCCGCGTGGCGGCGGACATTTTTCCGGAAGGGTTACATTGGCTCTGGTTGCCGCCGGAGTAATCGCTAAGAAAGTAATCACCCCTATAGTTGTACTTGCTGAAATTATTGAGCTTGCCGGAAAAAAATATTCTTTTGAAGAGTCAATATCTGACGCGGTAAAATCCGGTGATTCTATCGGCGGTATAGTCGAGTGCCGATGTGCCGGTATTCCGGTCGGCTGCGGAGAACCGTTTTTCGATTCAGTCGAGTCGCTTATATCACACATAGTATTTTCAATACCGGCGGTTAAAGGCATAGAATTCGGCAACGGATTTTCAGCGGCTAAGCTTCGCGGCAGCGGGAATAATGATTTGATTGCAGATTCAAAAGGCACGACAACAACCAATAACTGCGGCGGAATAAACGGCGGGATTACGAACGGTAATGATATAGTTTTTCGAACAGCGTTTAAGCCGACACCCAGCATCAGTGTCGTGCAAAAAACGTTTAATTTCAAAAAAAATGTTCTTGATAGTTTATCCATAGAAGGGCGGCATGATGCCTGTCTGGTTTTACGGACACCGCCGGTTATTGAAAGTGCGGCATCTATTGTTCTGGCGGATTTGATGATGATTAACAATTTGATTAACAGGAGATAATTATGGAACTGAAGGATATTCGAAATAATATTGATGTCATAGATTTGAAAATGCTCAGACTTATTAATGAGCGAATGGAGCTGGCTCTTCTAGCGAAAAAAATGAAAACCGAAATAGAAGATAAATCCAGAGAAAACGAAATAATGGAAAATATCAAAAAAACCAATAAGGGTCTTATTTCGGACATTTTTTGCGAAAAAGTTTTCACTGATATTATGACGGAAAGCAAACGTCTGCAAAAGAAAGACAGCAAACTTATAGCGTTTCAAGGCGAGCATGGAGCAAACGCGGAAGTCGCTGCTACATGCTGGGACAACTCGTTATTAACCATTCCCTGCAAAGAATGCAGCGATATTTTCGACGGGCTGGAAAGCGGAATATATGATTATGGTATTGTTCCGATAGAGAATACCCTCGGCGGAGTAGTGAGTGAACCTAATGAGCTGCTGATTGAGAGTAATGTATATGTGTACGGCGCTGTAGAAATGCCTGTACATCATTGTCTTATGACATTGCCTAACGCTGATTATAGAAATATACATGTGGTCTATTCACATCCACAAGCCCTTATACAATGCAGAAGCTTTTTGAGCAGAAACAGGCTTGAGGCTACTCCTTATTATAACACAGCCGCTGCAGCGAAAATGCTGGCTGAGGAAAAACCCCGCGGCGTGGCAGTAATCGCAAGCAGTCTTGCGGCACAGCTTTACAATCTGGAGATTATTAAATCGGACATATCAGATATTGAAGACAACAAGACACGTTTTCTGATATTGACAAAAGAGCAGGTTTCGTTTGACGGAAATAAATGCTCAATATTGTTTACCACCGATCATAAAGCCGGAACATTATTCGGCGTGCTCGAAGTGTTCGCGAAAGCGAATATCAATTTAACAAGAATTGAGTCTATTCCTTATAAAAACGGCAGTTACGCCTTTTTTCTGGATTTTATCGGAACAATACAGAATCAGGAAATTCCTGAACTTATAGAAAAGGTAAGAACTCATACAAGTGAACTAAGATTTATGGGATGTTACACAGAAAAAAAAGTTGATAAGATATAAGAGGGTGTAATGAAAATTTGTATTATTGGCGCAGGACACATGGGTACGTGGTTAGTCGAAGAATTTTGCCATGACCATGAAGTGGCAGTTTACGATCTCGATAAAAACAAAATGAAATATTTCTACAATGTTAAACGCATGATGGATCTTTCTGAAATAAAGGATTTTGCTCCAGACATGCTGATTAACGCGGTTGAGCTTGACATTACAATTAAAGTTTTCGAAAGTGTTTTGGAGTTTTTGCCGCAGAACTGTATTTTGTGTGATATTACCGCGGTTAAAACAGGTATGAAGGATTTCTACTCAAAAAATAAGTTCAGGTATGTTTCAACACATCCGATGTTTGGACCGACATCATTGAATGTACGTGATCTCTCATCTGAAAATGCCATTATTATCGATGAGTCCGACGAAGAGGGCAAAAAATTTTTCGCGGATCTTTACAAAAAACTAAAACTTCATGTTTATTATTATTCGTTTGAAAAACACGAC
>CAYLTM010000057.1:12565-14078 GCA_964386495.1 uncultured Leptospirales bacterium | reverse complement strand
TAGCGTCATTGGTATTCGCTTTATCCGTTAAGGATACTGATGTTCCGGGTGCGACATTTTCCAAACATTTAAACATTGTCAGAGGATTATTGTCGGAGGATGATTATCTCATAGCGGGGGTATTGTTCAATCCAAATTCCCTTAAACAGGTTGAGGAAATTAATTCGAAATTGTCGTATTTAACGCATATAATAAAAGCGAAAGAGCATGATGTGTTGAAAAAACTTCTCAATAATTTCAGAGAAAATATCAAGTAATTTCAATGCCGCAGGTGATAGGTTTTACATCAACTATACCCGTTGAAGCTGTCTACGCTTCCGGAAATATCCCCTGCGACATTAATAATCTTTTCATCACGGCACATAATCCCCCCGAACTTGTGAATAACGCGAAAAAATATGGTTTTCCCGATACGACATGCTCATGGATTTGCGGGCTATTCTCCGCGGTGCTTGAATACAAAATTAAAACGGTAATCGGTGTTTTCGGGGGCGACTGTTCAGAGACAATCGCGCTGATGGAAGTTCTACAGAGTTTTGGCGTAAACGTCATTCCATTTAATTATCCGCACATTCCAAACGAAACGCATATGAGGGAATCCATTTCTCAGTTATGTTCCGAACTTGGCACGAATTACCGCAAGGCAGAAGAATACAAGTATTTTCTTGATAATATACGAAATATTGCCGACAATATTGATTATTCTCTTTGGAACAAAAAGAAAGGCGATCCTTTTACTGTGCAGCTTATCCAGCTTGGAACAACTGACTTCGAGGGTGATCCGGTAAAATATAAACTAAAGTGTGATGATGAACTCAAAAAAGCGGAAAACTCTGATGAGAAAAAATTGATGCTCAGAATCGGGATAGTAGGTGTTCCAACGATAATCAGTAATCTATATTCAGTTATCGAGCAGAATAACGCTTTTGTAGTTTACAGCGAGGTTCAGCGGCAATTTTCAATACCATATCGGGGAACAATCGAGTCAGCCTACACGAAGTACACATACCCCTATGGAATATATTATCGTATCAATGATATACAAAACGCAATTTCTGAGAGAAAGCTTGATGGGATTATTCATTATGTTCAGTCTTTTTGTTACCGATCTATAGAAGATATTGTCTTACGAAAAAATATAAATATTCCGATACTAACACTACAGGGTGATTTGCCAACCGCTGTAACTGAAACTATGGAGATTAGAATTGAAGCATTTCTCGACATGCTTGAAAGAAAAAAACGCAACTGTTAACGGGAATGTCTATTCCGTAATAGCGCCTTATTATGATCACATACTCAAACATGTTGATTACAACGGCTGGTATAAATATATTAGAACCATAATGATGACATATTTATCTAATCCGGAAAATATTCTTGAGATAGGCTGCGGTACCGGAAAATTCTGCATAAAGTTCAGCAATGATGATTTCAATATTTTCGGTATGGATCTTTCACTGATGATGCTTGAGGAATGTAAAGCACGGTCGAATAATAATTTCAGTGTTTT
>CAYLTM010000057.1:11464-12555 GCA_964386495.1 uncultured Leptospirales bacterium | reverse complement strand
GATTTTATATTTTCAGTTCATGACACGCTGAATTATCTTCAAACACAAGATGATTTAAAAAGTGCGCTAATGAATGTTAAAGATAATTTGAATAATGATGGTATATTTCTTTTTGATTTGACAACGGAATATAATATTCTAAAAAACTTTGAAAGTCAGACAGAAACTTTTAATATCGGTAAAACAATAATTGAATGGAAGAATAGTTATAATAAATCCGAGAATATTATTAAATCCTTTTTAAAAGTTATTTCTCATGATGGAACTATTCAAGATGAAGTGCATACTCAGAAAATTTATACGCAAAATGAAGTTATTGAATTAATTCTAGAGTGCGGTTACAAAATAGAAAATATTTATGGTGATTTCACATTTGAAAAATGCAATACCAGAACGGTAATGATGAATTTTATAGTAAGGAAAGTATAATGTCTGTATTATTAACATTTATCGGTTTTATAATTGCGGTTGTCGTGTTTATTTATTTTATAAACACCTTAGACGCTGGAAAAAGAAAAATTGAAGCCTTCGCGAATTCCGCTAACGTGAACTCAATGGAATTTACAGGTCAGGAACCTGCGTCAAAACCCGGCCAGGTTAAAACTATTGTTAACAGGAATATGGCTGTGCGTTCTCTGCCGGATGATTTGAAAAATCTCATACCTCATAGGAAATGTCCATTGTGCTGTTCTACTTTGAAAAAAGATGAACCGCTTTACGCTAATTTTATGGATCTTTCCGGTCAGAAAAAAGTTTTGATTTACGGCTGTCCATACTGCTATAAAGAAGATACTGCCGGTAAAGAAGCAATCAGAGACGCGGTATGAAAGTATTGATTACAGGGGTATCTGGACTAGCCGGCAGTGCGGTTTACAGAGAATCGTTGAAAAATAATTTTACCGTTTGCGGACTGTATAATCAACACAACTATGCAGATTTCAACTCCAATTACATTAAACAGTCAAATTTATGTGCTGATGGCGTTTTTGAAGATATTTTAGAGAATTTTCATCCGGATGTAGTAATCAATACTGCAGCGATATCTACAGCGGCAGATGTTGAGAATGATAAAGAAATTTATAGCTTAGTTG
>CAYLTM010000057.1:8333-11454 GCA_964386495.1 uncultured Leptospirales bacterium | reverse complement strand
CCTGGAAAAATCGCGGAATCAACAAAAAATTCAGGTATAAAATTTGTCCATATATCCACCGACATGGTATTTGACGGCAAAAAAGGAAATTATTCGGAAGGCGATTCTCCGAACCCGAAAAGTCTATATGGCTGGCAGAAACTCAAAGCGGAAGAAATCATTCTTGAAAAAAATCCGAACGCGGCAATTGTAAGAACAGCGATAATTTCCGGAAACAGCCCGTCCTGTACAAGAAGTATTCACGAACGTTTGTTTCAGGAATGGGCAAACGGCAGAATACCTGTACTTTTCACTGATGAATTTAGACAACCGGTATCATCGGAAAATCTTTCGCAGGTTCTATTGAGGTTGGCAATGAATAATTCTTCGGGAATATTTCATTGGGCGGGTAGGGATGTCCTGAGCCGTTATGAGATGGGGCTTGGGATTTTAGACAGGTTTAAAATCCCAGGTGCGTTTATTAAAGCAGTTTCGATAAAATCTGATTCAAATAATAAAGATAGACCGTCCGATCTGACTATGGACATTTCGAAGCTGAAAAATGAACTAGGTATTCTTCCTGAAAGTTTTTCAGACCAGCTATTGAATATGAAAATCCCCGCGAAATTCGCGGAATGGTATTCAAAAAATTCATCATTAGTCGTAATATGATATTCTTAAAAACACAAACTCATACCCTTGCACTTTTATCGTTATTTATACTATTATTTATGTATTGTTCTTCAATGAAGATTTCAGAAAAAAAAGAATTTGTTTCTGATGGGACTTTGAGAGTTTTCGCGAAAATTGATTTCATTTTGCAGGATGAAAATATTTCTGATGAAGAATTTGAACAGCTGATTCTTAATGAAGCAGACCGCCGAGCGTCAAACATCTTGACAGTCTATATCGATAGATATGTCGATAACAAAATAGAAAAACAAAAATTGACCGCATTGATTCCTTCAAGTATTAATAACAGAAAAATAATTCATGTCGATGAAAATGATTACGAAGCGGAAGCTATGGTTGATTATGACATTGTAGAATTAGAATACCGGATTATTGAAAGTTCACCTCTATTGAAAGCTAAACTGGAAGATGCCAGACGGAAACTGAAAAATGCAGAATAATCACCCTGTAAAATTGATAAAGACTGATGATGGGACATTTTCCATATTCAGCGATGAATATAATGAAGCGATGCATACCGTTCATGGTGCGTATGAAGAATCTGTTGTGAAATTTCTTGAAGCGTCAAAAATCATGGAGTCGGAAAATAAAATTATATCAATACTCGACATCGGGTTTGGTATGGGATATAATATTCTCGCACTGTTGAACGAAGCTGAAAAAAACGAAAAAAAACCTTTCTATAAAATAGTATCACTTGAAAAAGAGATTTACCATGAACTTATAAATCAGATAAAATTTGATGACAACCGTGATAAACTCTATGATGAAATTAAAATAGCAGCTCATTCCGGGTTTTTAAAAGGCAGCTTTTTTGAAATTAATGTAATCCTTGGTGATGCTAGAAACTCTTTGCCGGATTTAATAAACCGAAATATAAAGTTTGATTATATTTTTCACGACGCTCATTCACCTTCTAAAAATCCTGAACTTTGGACGCTTGATTTTTTTCAGAAATTATATAATTTATCAAACGACAATGTGGTATTAACAACGTATTCATCCGCGGCACAAGTCCGCAATGGTTTATTACTGGCAGGGTTTATTGTCGGCAGAACAAAATCTACAGGCAACAAAAGGGAAGGCACAGCCGCCTATAAAACCACTAGTGAAAATTGTTTAACCGAAGAAGATATTCTGAATTTAAAAAGTGATCCAAACTGCATTCCCTACAGAGATTTTTCAGGTCAGACCGATCGGAAAATAATCTTAGAAGACAGACTACTCGAAAGAAAGAAATTTAAACAACAAAATAGTATCGTATCTGCTCAATAGTTGTTGGCAATTATGACTAATTATATATTATCAAATAATGCTTGTCAAATATAGGGTTATAATTCAATAAACATTTATTATATAATTAAGCTTTCCTAGCTCAGTGGATAGAGCATTGGTCTCCGAAGCCATGTGCCCGGGTTCGACTCCCGGGGAGAGCAAATATTTTTCATACAGCATCTTCGTTATAATGTACGCAAACAATATAATATCCATAGAGTTCTTCCAACAGGGGAGCATGATCACCTGTTACCCTGTAGGAATTTAGTTCTACATATTACACACTTGAACCGTATCCTTTAGGATGCGGTAATTCTTTCGCCGTCCGATTATGAATATCTAATGAATTTGATGACATGGTAAAACAGCGTCTTAAAGATTATAAAGAATTAGATGGTAGTATAAAGAAAAAAGTTACAAGGAAGTTAGAAGAGTTAAGCATCAATCCTTTTATAGGAGAAGCTTTGGGGGGACAAATTTAATGTACACAGTAATTATTAATGGTGTTTTAACAGGACTGATCCTTCAGTTGGCAATTGGACCAGTTTTTATATATGTAACGAACATAGTATTTCAAAAATCATTATATGATGGATTATTTGCAGTACTCGCTGTATCGATAGTCGATTATTTATATATTTTGTTCGCAATATTTGGAGTAGGTAAATTACTAGAAAATAATCGATTTAAAAAGATTTTCGGCTGCACCAGTGCAGTTGTTTTAATATTTTTTGGAATTATATCAATAATAACATTTAACAAAATACAAAATAATAATATGTTAAATACAGAAACAACAAGTATGGTTGAAAGTTTTGTATCAGCTTTCATTCTAACAATTTCAAGCCCACTAACCATACTGTTTTGGACAGGCTTATTTACAACAAAATCTTTAGAACTTAATCTAAGTAAAAATAAACTATATGTTTTTGGAATTTCAGCAGGATTCGCAACTATTTTGTTTTTAGGCACCTCTGTTATTATAATATCAAAAATAAAAAATGTAATACCACTACAAGTTATTTTTTATTTAAACATATTGGTAGGTATAATTTTAATTATTTATGGTATCTGGAGATTGCAAAATTTATTAAGAACATCGCCCATCTCCTTGAACTCCTAACTCAGCTTGTCTTAAAAAAACCGTTGATGATGTAAGCGGTCAAACGATGAA
>CAYLTM010000057.1:7890-8323 GCA_964386495.1 uncultured Leptospirales bacterium | reverse complement strand
AACACCTTATCCGCAATTGAAAGAAAACCCGTTCTTTGGCACGAACATGAACGCAAGCATAAATAATTTTAAATTATCTCACAAATTTATTCTTGCAATAATTTACAGAATATTTATTAAAAGTATAACCGGTTGAAATATTTTCCGGTTAATCATTATTGAGGAGATATATTGTATGAAATTTTTAAAATTAGCTGCTGTATTGTTAGCTATGTTGTCACTGACAATTGTCGGATGTAAAAAAGGTTCTCAGGATACCGTGTCAACTGAATCGTCAAATCTTAAAATTTCTATGGTAACCGATACAGGCGGCGTTAACGATCAGTCTTTCAACCAGTCCGCATGGGAAGGTATGCAAAGATCTAACAAGGAGCTTGGAATCGGCGTGTCTTATCTTGAATCTAAACAGGATGCCGATTATGGTCCAAATATG
>CAYLTM010000057.1:7176-7880 GCA_964386495.1 uncultured Leptospirales bacterium | reverse complement strand
AACTTCTTGATGCCGGAACAGATATTATCTGGGGTATCGGGTTTCTTATGGGTGATGCTGTGCTTGCTGAAGCAAAATCAAACCCTTCACAGAAATATGCAATCATCGATATGGCTTATGAAACAACACCTTCTAATTTATGCGGTGTGGTATTCAAAGCGGAAGAGGCTTCTTTCCTGGTAGGTTACATTGCGGGTAAAATGTCTAAATCCGGTAAAGTAGGTTTTATCGGCGGAAAGGATTTTCCTGTTATTCATGGTTTTCAGTACGGCTTTATGGCTGGTGTTAAACAGGCGAACCCTTCGGTAGAAGTTCTAGTACAGTATGCTGATTCATTTAACGATACAGCGAAAGGAAAAGCTATCGCGAAACAAATGTATCAGAACGGAGCGGACATAATTTTTCACGCGGCTGGAGCTGTAGGCGACGGTGTTATTGAGTCCGCGAAAGAGCAGAAGAAATATGCTATAGGCGTTGACCGCGATCAGAATTATCTTGCTCCGGATTATGTAATCACATCAGCTATGAAGAGAGTTGATAACGCGATTTTCAATATATCGAAAGATCTTAAAGACGGTAAATTTCCTGGTGGAACAACAGTTTCCTATGGTTTAAAGGAAGGCGGTGTTGATATCGCGCCGACATCAGATAAACACGTTCCCGCGGATATCCTCAAAGAAGTCGCGAATTTGAAACAGAATATC
>CAYLTM010000057.1:3442-7166 GCA_964386495.1 uncultured Leptospirales bacterium | reverse complement strand
AAAAAGTTTTGAAACATTTTCTGTTAAGTAGAGTTAATGATTAATTGCCTTTTATGAAGATTACTTTTCGAAATTCCGGCATGTAGATTTTTGATATGTATAAATCAACATGCCGGATATAAACAAGACATTGATTGATGTTCGATGTCTTGTTTATAGGCGGTTCTAAAAACTAGTATTTTCATAAATTTAAAATTTGAAAATACTAGTTTTATCAATCAATCCGCCCACAAGGGTAGCTGCTATGAGTAGTTTTAGGGACTACCCTTATATAATTTACCGGATCGCGGGGTATTTGTTTGAGTTGCATAGATTTCAGTGTTAAAGCTGTCGAAATGGTAAACATTACTAAACGGTTTGGTAATTTTACCGCTAACGATAATATCAGTCTCACTGTTCACAAGGGTGAAATTCACGCTTTACTCGGCGAGAACGGCGCGGGAAAATCCACTCTAATGAATCAGCTGTATGGGCTTATTCATCCTGATGCCGGAGAGATACTCATATCCGGTAAACCTCTTGTAGTTTCAAATCCATACATTGCAATCAAACATGGTATCGGCATGGTTCATCAGCACTTTATGCTGGTTCAACCATTTACTGTCGCAGAAAACATTATTCTCGGTATGGAGACTGTTAAGAAATTCGGTATTATCGACATGAAAAAGGCGACAACGGCTGTGAAATCATTGTCTGAAAAATACGGACTCTTAATTGATCCTTTCATGAAAATTCAGGATATAACTGTCGGTATGCAGCAGCGTGTTGAAATTTTGAAAGCCCTATACCGCGGTGCTGACATATTAATTCTTGATGAACCCACCGCTGTTTTGACTCCTCAGGAAATTGAAGATCTTATAAAAATTATGCGCAATCTGGCACTTGAGGAAAGACAATAATCATCATTACTCATAAATTAAAAGAAATAAAAAAAAGTGCGGATTACTGTACTATCATCCGGCGCGGTAAATTAATTGATACAGTGAAGGTCGATACCGTTTCAGAAAATGATCTTGCCGCAAAAATGGTCGGCAGGGAAGTCCTATTGTCTGTCAACAAGACAGTTTGTGATACCGGCGAAATAGTACTGACTGTGGATAAGCTATGCGTCAGCGACAACAGGAATCTGCCGAAAATTAATGATATATCCTTCAATGTGCACAGAGGTGAAATTCTCGGTATTGCCGGTGTTGACGGCAACGGTCAAACAGAACTTGTTGAAGCTATCACAGGTTTAAGAAAATCTGTATCGGGAAGGATAACCATTTCTGGAAAAAATATTACAAATCTTCCGACAGGAAAAATTATCAAAAACAAAATCGCGTCGATACCGGAAGATAGGCAGAAGCGCGGACTTGTAATGGATTATTCCGTTTCGCAGAATATGATTCTGAAAACTTTTCATAAAACGCCGTTTTCATTCGCGGGGATTCTAAAGTTTGATTTTATCAAACGATATGCATCTGAGCTGATTAAAAAATTTGACATACGGCCAACGGATGAGTCGCAAATGGTTAAGTCTCTTTCTGGGGGTAACCAGCAAAAGGTTATCATCGCGAGAGAAATCACAAGTAATCCCGATTTGTTGATTGCGGTTCAGCCTACAAGAGGTCTGGATGTCGGCGCGATCGAGTACATTCATAAAGAGCTTGTGAACCAGCGTAATGCCGGGAAAGCCGTGCTGCTGGTCTCTCTAGAATTGGACGAAATTATGAATCTTTCAGACAGGATTATTGTTATGTATGAAGGGCGTATCGCTGGTGAAGTAAATTCAGTAAACGCGGATGAGGAAACTTTAGGTTTAATGATGGCTGGCTGTTTAACATGTTAATAAAAAATTTAAAAGATTCTGTGTTTGTTTTAACATCCACAGCTGTAATAATCGGTCTTTTTTTAGGCGGAATAATATTATTGTCCGCAGGGTATAATCCCCTTGACGCTTATGTTTATATTATAGAAGGAATTTTCAGCAGACCGAAATATATTTCACAGGCACTTATCGACGCTACACCGATTATTATGACAGGTCTGTCAGTAGCATTCGCCTTTAAAACCGGTTTGTTTAATATCGGCGCAGAAGGGCAATTCATAGTCGGTGCTTTAGCCGCGGCTCTCGCGGGACACTTCATCAGTCTGCCGGTCTATCTTCATATACCAGTGGTGATTACTATCGCCGGCATCGCCGGATTAATCTGGGGTTCTATCGCGGGTTTTATGAAGTCACGCTTCGGCGTGCACGAGGTAATCTCCACTATAATGCTTAACTGGATAGCCTTTCATTCTAACAATTGGATAGTATCTTTTCCTTTTGTAAAAAATCCTTCAGGTGAAAAAACACGACTGATACAAGACACTGCCGGCATCAAAATTCTCAATGTCTGGAAAAATTCCAACGAAGGTCTTGAATGGATGAAAAATAATTACGTCGGTAAATGGAATTTTCCTTCATGGTTTGATTCAGCAAATGTGTTCGCTGATGTTCTAAAAACTGAACTTAATGTTGGAATAATTCTCGCTGTAATATTTCTCATAATCATCTGGTTCGTTTTAAACAAAACCACTCTCGGGTATAATTTAAAAGCTGTCGGCTTCAACAAATACGCAGCGGAATTCGGGGGGATTAATACTGGAAGAAGCATCATGCTTTCAATGGGTATAGCGGGAATGCTCGCCGGATTCGGCGGGGCTTTGCATGTGGTTGGGAACACAGGATATGTCGCTAATTTAGCGGCAATGGAAGGTTATGGTTTCAATGGAATCGCTGTAGCTTTAATGGGAGCGAATTCTCCGTTCGGATGCTTCTTTGCCGGACTGTTTTTTTCATCACTAAAAACCGGAAGTTCCATGCTTCAGTTAAAAATGAACGCTCCAACTGAAATAATAAATATTATTATCGGCATTATAGTATTTTTTGTCGCGGTTCCGAATTTTATTAAATTAATAATCGCGAATATTAAAAAGCGAATTTTTAAAGGGAGATCTGCAAATGCTAAATGACGCGGCAATTTTGATTTCCATATCACTCATGTATTCCACCCCATTGATATATACAGCTCTGGCAGGTGTAATCAGCGAGAACGCCGGTGTGGTGAATATCGGTCTGGAAGGTATGATGACCATCGGCGCCTTTGCAGGCGCTGCCGCCGGATATTATTCCGGAAATCCATGGGTCGGTTTTTTAACCGGCGGTTTAGCGGGAGCGCTGCTTTCGCTGCTTCATGCTGCCGCCTGCGTAACCTTCAGAGCCGACCAGGTGGTTTCCGGTATCGCGATAAATTTTATCGGACCTGGTTTGTCGTTGTTTCTCTGTCGGATGATGTTCGGCGGTACCGACACGAAGCCCATTAGATTTGAGGATAAAATTCCAATACCGTTCAAAGGGATATTCGCCGATAACTCTTTTTTAGGAATAATTTTCAATGAGCAGTACGCGACTGTGTATTTGTCTTTCGTGCTGGTATTTATCGTATGGATAATGCTCTATAAAACTAAGCTTGGTTTACGAATTAGAAGTGTTGGCGAAAATCCGAAAGCCGCTGACACTCTCGGGATAAATGTTTTTGCCATAAGATACTTCGCGGTAATTGCGTCAGGTTTTCTTGCTGGTTTAGGCGGTGCGTCGCTCAGTCTCGCGCTTGTGTCGTATTTCCGTTCAACGCTGGTGTCGGGGCAGGGATTCATCGCTCTAGCGGCTATGATATTCGGTAAATGGAAACCGCAGGGG
>CAYLTM010000057.1:2713-3432 GCA_964386495.1 uncultured Leptospirales bacterium | reverse complement strand
TTTTCGTGTTTGATATTCGGCGCGTCAATAGGTCTGGAGGTTTTTCTTAAAAGCAGAATTAATTCACCATTACTGTCACCGATTTTAGCAATGATACCGTATGTTTTAACACTTGTAATATTAATTGGTTTCGTCGGCAAGTCAAAAGCTCCTTCAGCGGATGGTGTTCCATATGACAAGGGGAATAATTAAATAATGTGTTTTCGGTTGAAGCTATTTTCAAAATTTGAATCAATCACAGTTATATTATGGAGGTCTAATGAATTTAAATAAATATATCGATCATACTATTTTAAGAGCAGACGCTATGGAAATGGATATTATTAATCTATGCCGAGAAGCGAAGCAGTACGAATTCGCTTCGGTATGTGTAAACTCGTCCTATGTGTCACTGGTAAAAAAAGAATTAGCCGGCAGTCCGGTAAAGGTCTGCTGTGTTATAGGATTTCCGCTTGGTGCGTCCGCGTTAGAGGTAAAACTGTATGAAACAGAATATTGCGTGAAAAACGGTGCTGATGAAATAGATATGGTAATAAATATCGGCCGAATGAAAAGTAATGATTACGATTATGTGCTAAAAGAAATATCTGCCATTCGAAATGCCGCTGAAAAAATAATTTTAAAAGTAATAATCGAAACCTGCTATCTAACAGATGATGAGAAAATCAAAGCCTGTGAATTATCTGTAGCTGCTGGTGCCGACTATGTTAAAACGTCAA
>CAYLTM010000057.1:0-2703 GCA_964386495.1 uncultured Leptospirales bacterium | reverse complement strand
CTTGACTTATATATGCATTGCTGACTTTTATGACTAATAATTTTATTATGGAGGATGATTAAATGAAAAAATTAATCGCTGGTGCTTTTGCTTTGATTTTTGTTGGTGTTGTAATGATAGCTTCTCCTGCAAATGCTAGTCTTGCTGATACTGCTAAAAAAGAAGCAAAGAAAATTGCATGCAAAGAATGTAACGCTAAATGCAAACCAATGTCTGGCTTGAAAAAAGCTGCTTGTGAAACTGCATGTGATAAAACTGCTTGCAGTGGACTATCTGATAAAGAAAAGAAATAGTAATATCTTAAATAAAAAGGGTGAAAGCCCTTTTTATTTTTTTATAATTACTAAAGTACTAGTTAATTGATTTTAAATTTTTTAAATATGAGAATTTTTTATTAGAGATAGTCGTTGGAATTTCTTTATTTTACTACTTCTTTATATTCTGCGTCAAAAAATATTTTTCCCTTACCTTCTCTTATTACTATGGCATTGCCTGATGATAAATCTATTACTGTTGACATTTCTGAGATTTTTTCCCCGGCATCAAGGATGCTCTCAACCTGATTGCTGTAAAGTTTTTCCAGTTTAACAGGTGAAGCTATAATATTTCCTGCCAAGTCATGAACAGTTGTTGACAATATTGGATTACCGAGTGCTTTTACCAGTTCAAGAACGATATTATTATCCGGTATACGAATACCTATTGTTTTCTGTTTATTGATAATCATTTTGGGAACAAGTTTGCTTGCCTGGAAGATAAATGTGTATGGACCAGGAACCGCGCTTTTCATTATTTTGAAAGCTGTGTTTGAAACATTTCGAACATAATGGCTGATTTCGGAAATATCAGAAAAAAGAAAACTTAGCGGTTTGCTTTTACTTATGTTTTTTATATGATAAAGTTTATCAATCGCTTTTTTGTTTGATACGTCGCATCCGTAGGAATATACTGTATCTGTAGGAAATATAACAATCCCTCCATCCTTGAGTATTTCTGCGGTTTGATTTATTATTCTTTTTTGCGGATTTTTTTCATTAATCTCATTTATCATTGTACTATCCCGAAAAAAAAAGTAAGAGCTTTTGTAGGAGTGCTTTCTACAAAAGCCCTTAACCAAATGGTTATTTTAAGGAGTGTAATAATCAATCATTAATATTATCGGTGTTTATGTTATAGATCACATAATATTTATTAACTTTTATAAAAATTTTCCTAATTTTCTTGACTAAATTTTATCTATCTTTTAATAGTTGTCATTCTAATTATTCATAGGAGAAAACCGTGCCATTAAGAAAAGATAATAAAAAACCACAGGGCAAGTTAGGTGTTATGATTCCAGGACTTGGAGCTGTATCAACAACTCTGATAGCTGGAGTATTTATGGTCAGAAAAGGTATTAAATTACCCAAGGGTTCTGTAACACAAATGGGAAAAATAAATACTACCGGTAAATACGGTGATGGAAATGAGAAATATGTTAAAATCAGCGAGTTTGTACCTTTAGCTGATTTGAATGATGTAGTCTTCGGCGGATGGGATATTTTTGAAGATACAGTCTTTGAGTCTGCAGCAAACGCAAAAGTTTTGAGCAAAGATGATCTTGAGTCTGTACGGGCAGAGTTGGAAGCTATAAAACCTTACAAAGCTGTTTTTTTTCCTGAATATGTTAAACGTCTTCATGGAACATTTGTTAAAGAAGCTCCGACAAAATGGGATCTTGCACATATGCTTATGGAAGATTACGAGGATTTTAAAAAGAAAAATAATGTTGAAAGAATAGTTACTGTTTGGTGCGGAAGCACTGAGATCTATCAGGAAGTAGTTCCAGGTGTTACGGATACCCTTGAAAATTTCGAAAAAGCGTTAAAAGAAAGTCATGAAGCTATAGCTCCGAGTATGATATATGCTTACGCGTCGCTTAAATTAGGTTATCCATTTGCAAATGGTGCGCCAAATTTATGTATTGAAGCACCTGCTCTAGTTGAGCTTGCTGAAAAAAATAAGGTCTGTGTTGGCGGAAAGGATTTTAAATCCGGTCAGACACTTATGAAAACGATTTTAGCCCCCGGTTTAAAAGCCAGAATGATCGGTCTTGAAGGTTGGTATTCAACAAACATCCTTGGAAACAGAGACGGAGAAGTGTTGGATGATCCTCAATCATTTAAAACAAAAGAAAAGAGCAAGCTTTCAGTATTGGATCAGATCTTCCAGCCTGAACTTTATCCTGAACTTTACGGTAATTATTGCCATGTTGTCCGAATAAATTATTATCCTCCTCGTGGAGATAACAAAGAAGGTTGGGATAATATTGATATTATGGGTTGGCTTGATTATCCAATGCAGATAAAAATTGACTTTTTATGTAGAGACTCAATATTAGCCGCTCCTATAGCACTGGATCTTGTCCTATTTATGGATTTAGCTCAGAGATTTGGTATGTATGGTAATCAGGAATGGCTGTCCTTTTATTGGAAGAGCCCTATGCACGCACCGGATAGAAAACCTGAACACGATTTATTTATTCAATCTATGAAAATGAAGAATACTTTGCGTTGGATGATGGATGCTCCTCTTGTTACACATCTTGGTGATGAGCATTACGATTAATTAAACATTTTCTTTTCTTTGTTCATCTTTTTAGTGGAAAATTTTAAAAATAAGCCCTTTTGGGCTTATTTTTTTATTGACCTTTTACTTAATATA
>CAYLTM010000056.1:20412-21427 GCA_964386495.1 uncultured Leptospirales bacterium | reverse complement strand
CGCTCTGATTTTGGCGTATCTTGACGCTCAGAAGTCCGCAAGTATATTGTCGAGTTTAAAACAGGAAATCCAGGCGGATGTTGCCAAACGTATAGCGACTATGGACAGAACTTCTCCGGATATTTTGCGCGAGGTTGAACGGGTTCTTGAACGTAAACTTTCTACACTTGCATCGGAGGATTTTACTACCGCTGGCGGTATCGACGCTATCGTTGAAATTCTTAACAATGTTGACCGTGGTACTGAAAAGATTATTATCGAGGCTCTTGAGGAAGATGATCCTGAACTTGCTGAAGAAATCAAAAAGAAAATGTTTGTATTCGAGGATATTGTACTTCTCGACGACAGATCTATTCAAAGGGTTCTTCGTGAGGTTGATATGACTGAACTTGGTAAAGCCTTAAAGGGTGTGGATCCTGAAGTTCAGGAGAAAATTTTTAAGAATATTTCCAAACGTGCGGCTACAACATTAAAAGAAGATATGGATTTTATGGGTCCTCTGCGTTTAAGAGACGTTGAAGAGGCACAGCAGAAAATTGTAAATATCATCAGAAAGCTGGAAGATTCCGGCGATATAGTAATTGCCCGTGGCGGCGAAGAAGAACTTGTTGTGTAGCTGGTTCTCCGGAACTCTTTCAGCGAATTCAAGGAATATGTTTTTTTAGGATATTTTGTTTTTTCATTTTAACTATGGAGGGTTAGATTGTCAAAGTTAGTTTTCAAAAATATGCAGGTCATTGTCGCTCCTCAAGCCAAACAAATTGAGATGCCTGAAAAGTATCAGAAAAGCGTTTTGAATGATGACCAATTCGGTGAATTTGAGCTGGATGAAAACGGCAATCCGATTGATCTTTATCAGGGACCTTCCATTGAGGAAATGGAAGCCGAGCTTGAAAGATACAGACGCGAAACTGAAGAAGAAGTCAACCGTATGCTTGAAGATGCCAAGGATCGTGCCGCGAAAATTGAGCAGGAAGGTAAAAACTCGGCTTTTCAGGAACTTCAGCAGGCTCGT
>CAYLTM010000056.1:16811-20402 GCA_964386495.1 uncultured Leptospirales bacterium | reverse complement strand
TCGTGAACAGATTAAAATTGAAATGGAGAAGTACCGTCAGGAAGCCAACCGCGAAATTGAACGCGGAAAATTTGAAGCCGAAAAAATGATTAAAGAATCCGAGTTGAAGGTTTCTGAAATTGAGCATGAAGCACATAAAAAAGGTTATGAGGCCGGCAGGGACGAAGGCTACAAGGAAGGTCTTGCCGAAGTTATGCGGCTAATTGACAGATTAGGCACAATTGTTTCAACAGCGGTAAGCATCAGGGATGACATTATTAAATCTTCAGAAAAAATGATGACTGAAATGATTCTGCTTATTACTCGAAAAGTTATAAAAGATGAAATTGTCGAAAGACGTGAAGTCGTCATTAACAATATTAAAGAAGCGATTAAACGTGTGAAGGATCGAGATAGAATAGACATTCGCGTAAATTTTGCCGATCTTGACATGACGACCGCTCATAAGGACGAGCTGATCAAGATGATGGAATCTCTTAAAAAGGTCAACATCTATGAAGACTCCCGTGTTGATAGAGGTGGTTGTATTATTGAGACTGACGTTGGATCTATTGACGCGAGAATATCAACACAGCTTGATATTATTGAAGAAGCTATTAGAAACACGACGACGATATAAAATATGATAACAGTATTACCTCACGAAAAAATTGACATTCTGTCGAAGTATCTGCAAATCATCAGTGAAACGGAAGTGATTCGTTTCACTGGTTTTGTTGATAAAATCATTGGTCTTACGATAGAGTCTGTAGGTCCGGTTGTTAGATATGGCGATGTCTGCAAGATCATTACTGGCAAAGACGAATTTATTTATGCTGAGGTTGTCGGTTTCCGTGCTAAGGATCGTCCTGTGCTTATGCCCATTGGTGAAATGAGCGGGATAATTCCAGGCGCTGAAGTAATATCTCTCGGAAGAGCTTTACTGGCGCCTGTCGGCGAAGAGCTTCTCGGTAGAGTGATCGACGGCGTGGGAACCCCTCTTGATGGTAAAGGTCATATCATAACAAAAAAGAAATACCCCGTTGACGGTCAGCTGATTTCAAAACCCCTTTCGACAGGCATCCGTGCTTTAGATGGTATGCTGACAATCGGCCGCGGTCAACGAATCGGGATATTCTCCGGTTCTGGTGTAGGAAAATCGACAACGCTGGGAATGATCGCGCGTTATACGGACGCTGATATAAATGTAATCGCGCTTATCGGCGAGCGTGGAAAAGAGCTAAGGGATTTTATTGAAAAGGAACTCGGTCCTGAAGGTTTAAAGAAATCTGTAGTAATAGTCGCGACATCGGATCAGCCGCCGATGGTAAAAATCCGGGGTTCGTATCTGGCACATTCCATCGCGGAGTATTTTCGCGATCAAGGCAAGGACGTTAATCTTTTAATGGACTCTGTTACTCGTTTCGCGATGGCGCAGAGAGAAGTCGGTCTCGCGGCGGGTGAAGTATCAGCCACAAAAGGTTATCCCCCTTCTGTATTTAAAATTCTTCCAAGAATGCTTGAAAGATCCGGAGCCGGTGAAGTCGGTACGATTACAGGATTTTATACTGTGTTAATAGAAGCTGATGATATGAACGATCCGATTGCGGATACCGTGCGAGGTATTCTTGATGGTCACGTTGTACTCGACAGAAACATTGCTAATAAAGGACATTATCCTTCAATCGATGTTCTCGCGTCAGTTTCGCGCTGCATGAAGGATGTAATAACCAATGATCATAAACAGACAGCTATGAGTATCCGGGAAATGTTAGCGGCTTATAAAGATGCGGAGGATATGATATCTATTGGAAGCTACAGAAAAGGTATGAATAAAACGACAGACAGAGCGATAGATTTAATAGACAGTATTAATAGTTTTTTAAAGCAGGGCATTTATGAAGAGAGCACTTTTGATGAAACAATAAAAAGGATGGATCTTATTATCAATCCTCAGAAATTTAAACGTGCCCCGAAAGCGGATTATGTCGCTTCGCAATACCGTTCGGCTGTTTAGGTAAAAGGAGAAATTTATGAAAAAATTTCAATTTCGTCTTCAGAAATTATTGGATGTCCGAACAGCCGCCGAACGGCTTATACAGAATGAGCTTGCGGTTGTTGTTGGTGAACAGAACGCCTTGAAATCGAAGCAGCAGGAATTTCTGGAAAAATTAAATAAAGAAAAATCTAAACTGCATGAGAATATTAAAGATAATGCCCTGTCGGTTGATGATATGCTGGCATTTCAAAAATTTTCGAAATTTACGGATGTACTCGTTGCCGGTACTGAAAGGGATATTGAGAAACTTCAGCCTAAGGTAAATGAAATTCGAGGCAGACTTGTAGAGGCTGTCAGAGAAAAGAAAATTGTGGAAAAATTAAAAGAAAGAAAACTCGAAAAATGGGAATATGAATATAATAAGATGATGGAAAAGGAAGCGGATGAAATTAACCAGAAATCTTATTCTAAAAGGATTCGTGAAAATTTTGAGATTTATACATAATTTAGGAGCCAAACATGATACAGGATGTTTTTGACGTATTTAAAAGAATTAACGAGCTAAAAGAAAGATTTGGTCTGAAAAACACTGCCGTAAAGGTGCCAGAGAAGAAAGAGCAGATTTCTTTTATTAAGGAACTTCAGGATAAAATTTCGACTGACGCGAAAAATCAGCCCAATATATTACAAAGTGATACATCTGTAAAAAACGACAGCATCGTTAAAAATGTTACTGATCTGAATAAAATGGCTGAAAATATTCTGACGACTCAGGGAGTGTCTCCCAGTCTAGTAAATTATATTTTGAAAATCAGCAATACGTCTAAAAGCGATGAGGGGCTAAAGGATTTTCTTAATCCTGAAAAAGATAATAATGTCGCCGGTAAAATGGAAAGCAACGCCGCACTGCTGAAAAATTATCTGGGACAGTCTAATGGTGATTACAAAAAGGCGGTTGACGCTTATATCCAAATGAAAAAAACCACTGATGACGGCAGCGGAACTGTTTATAATGATTATTTCTAAGAGGTGAAAAATGGCTGTTTCGGAAAAATCGAAGGTATTTTATCTATTTATTTTGATTTTATTTTTAGTTTCAGCGGGATTCTTTTGGCTCGATTATATTGGTCTTATCAGTATCGATAGCTATTATTCAAAATATTTTGATAAAAAAGCCGAGAGCGTTTTATATTCCGGTGATGACGAACCATCTTTGATTAAAAAAGAGGAATTCGAAAAAGAAAAGACAAAATTTCAGGAAAGAGTCGAGGAGCTGGATAAAAGGGAACTTAAGATTTCTGAACAGGAAAAATTTGTGCAATCTGAAACCGAAAAACTTAAAGAAATAAAAGACGGAATTGAACTCGAAAAAAAGAAACTTGAAAATGAGAAAGAAAAGTATAAAGGTTATCAAAAGAATATTGTGGATCTTGCTTCCAAAATTCAAAGTATGCCGCCGAAACAGGCAGTAGATATAATGGTTAACTGGGAGGATCCATTGATTATAGCGGTTCTTCGACAAATGGATGAAAATGCCGCCGCTGCCGGAACGCAGACAATTACTTCGTATTTAATTTCGTTGATGCCGAAGGAAAAAGCCTCTCATATAATGT
>CAYLTM010000056.1:16268-16801 GCA_964386495.1 uncultured Leptospirales bacterium | reverse complement strand
GACACAGCTTTAATTCTTTAGTAATAACTCTTTCTATCCGATTACTACTATAGGTCGAGTTTGTTATATACTGTTCGACCAACTGCTGAATTATACTTGTCGTTAAAGGAAGTAAACATGTCAGCAGAATTATTAATTTCGGGATATTTATTATGAGAAAAATATATTCAATAAGTTTATTGATATTAATGATTTCTACGGCTTTGTATTCCCAGCAGTATGTCAGATATACTCAGGAAATTGATACTCCCACGGCTTATACCATACCTATGGCTTCTTATAGTTTTTCAATGCTGGCATATGATGAAGGCGGTCTTGAATTTAAAGTTGCGGTTGGTTTACATGATAAATTTATGCTCGGCGTATCGTTCGACAGTGAACACGCGATTGGTAAAGATACATGGCAGCCGAATGTTCCCGGTGTTGTCGCGAAAGTCAAATTTACAGACGGCAGTGAAAATTTTCCAATAGCAATCGCTCTTGGCTACGACTCGTTTTATTTAGGACCATCGGGTAAAGCGGAAAATAATGTG
>CAYLTM010000056.1:15869-16258 GCA_964386495.1 uncultured Leptospirales bacterium | reverse complement strand
TTTTGTTCCAAGGGATTCATCGTATTTCTTTTCTTTCGATATTCCTGTCGGACAGTATTTTACTTTTAAAAGCGAACTAGAAAGAGTTTACTGGAACTTTAGTAGAAATTCGGAATGGCTGGTAAACGCTGGTGTTCGATATAATATTTTTACAAAAGTTGGTGTAGAATTGAATCTTATAATGCAGTACGGGATAATGCCTAATAGAGTTGTAAGAGTGGAGTATACAGATGCGTTTTAAAATATTTTATACAGTATTGTTGGGTTTATCATTAATAATTTCCTTCGAGCTAAACGCTCAGCAGCCAAAACTATCCATGTGTAAAGTTACAATTGTGGATGAATATAATAAAGAAACAACGCTTATGGTGGAAGTTGCAAAGACTGTT
>CAYLTM010000056.1:13344-15859 GCA_964386495.1 uncultured Leptospirales bacterium | reverse complement strand
AACCTACGGTCTTATGGATCGGGAGTCTCTCGGTGAAAATGAAGGAATGCTGTTTGTTTACCCGAAAGAAGAGTATATGAACTTCTGGATGAAAAACACTAAAATCGCACTTAGTATAGCCTATATTAATTCCTATGGTGAAATACTTGAAATAAAAGACATGAAACCTTTAGACGCAACAAAGACATATCCGTCAAAACAACCTTGTAAATATGCGATCGAAGTTAACAAGGGCTGGTTCAAAAACAATAACATTAAGCCTGGAAGTAAAGTGGTGTTCAATGGATGCTTTGGTAAATAAATTAATTGATAAAAAAAATGAGCGGCTTATACTTATAAGTCTGCGTGTCGGAAAAGCTTCCATAATTGACAGTAAAGAATCTATGGAGGAACTAAGACTTCTAGTTAAAACTAGAGGCGGCAAAATTATTGAAAGTAAATATTTTCACCGCGATAATTTTGATCCAAAATTTCTTATAGGTTCCGGTCAGACGGAAGAAATCAAAAAAATGGTGTCAGAGAACGAAATTAATACTGTTGTGTTTGATGTAAATGATATCAGCCCGTCGCAGATACGTAATCTGGAAAAAGAATTCAACTGCCGCGTATCAAACCGTACAGAAGTGATTATGGATATTTTCTCTCGCCGCGCGAAAAGTTCTGAGGCAAAAATTCAGGTGGAGCTCGCGCGTTTAAAATACATACTGCCGCGTTTAAAAGGGCAGGGTATTGAGTTGTCACGGCTTGGCGGCGGTATCGGAACGAGAGGGCCTGGCGAGGCTATGCATGAAAAGGATAGGCGACACATTCTTAAAAGAATAGATGTATTAAAAGCTGAACTTGAAAAAGTTGAAAAGCATAGGCAAACAATAAGAAAAAGCAGAGAAAATGTGCCCTGTGGAGCAATAATCGGTTATACAAATGCCGGAAAATCAACCCTGTTGTCACATCTGTCAAAAACTGAATTGTATTCCGAAGATAAGCTATTCGCGACTCTGGATACATTTACCAGACAGATATATTTGAACCCGGACCGCAAACTGCTTTTAACAGACAGTGTGGGTTTCATAAAAAATATGCCGGCTAACCTTGTAGCATCATTCAAATCAACGCTTGAAGAAATCACGGAGTCAGATTTTATAATCCATTGTGTTGATATATCATCACACAATATTGAAAGTTGCTTAAATACTGTTGTTAAGGAAATTGAGTCGCTTGGCTGTTCGGATAAACCTGTAATAACTTTTTTCAATAAATCTGATTTATTGACTGAAGACGAAGTAAACAGAGTGTTGATAAAATACGATAATTCTGTGTCGGGCTCATGTATGATAGACGGCGGTCTGGATAATCTCAAAAACAAAATAATGCAGTTATTGGATAAACAAACCGAAAATAATGTATGAAGCTGAAAATACTTATATATTCTTTAATGATAATCTCTGCTGGTATTGGAATAAAAATATTTGCCCTCAATTCCCGTAAGGGTGATTCTATAACTATTGAAGAAATAAAATCTATGGAAAATGTTCTGCTCATCGACTCTCTTGAAGAAGAGTCTGTAGTCGAAAGCGAATCACCAGTCGAACCCGCTTTAACAATTCAGGAAATAACCTCCGAAGTACAAAATGATGACGCAGGGATGATCATTTATGACGACGAATTTGAACCGGCTATAGAAAAAATTATTGAATCTAAAAATAATCCCGAACAATTTCTTAATGAACTTAAAAAGAAAGATAAAAGATGGCATTATACAGAATACAAAATAAAGAAAGGCGAAAGTATATGGACAATTGCCGAAAAATTTAAAATCAGTCACAAAATGATTATTAAGGCGAATTCAATAAAAAGCGCGAATCTTGTTAAACCCGGAAAAATATTGCTGATACCAAATACAAATGGTATATTTTATATTGTCCAAAAAAACGATTCACTTTCAGTAATCGCGAAAAAATATAACGTAAAAATTGACGACATTAAAATGAATAATCGCATAAAAAATAACCGATTAGCCGCGAAATCAAAAATATTCATACCGGACGCTGTCGAAAAGAAAGAAATCAATCAACTCAGAACGGTAAATACTGTACAAATTACAAAAATGGATACAAAATTACCAACAAAACTTACTCTGACACCATTTATTCGTCCGATGAAGGGATCGCTGGATATATCGTCGAGGTTTGGAATGCGTATGCATCCGATACTCGGCAGACGGGTGTTTCATAATGGACTAGATATCAGGATGAATGTTGGCACGAAGGTATATTCAAGTGCGGATGGAAGAATTATTTATGCCGGAGAACGGGAAGGTTATGGAAACATGGTTGTTGTTCAGCATAAAAATAATTATATAACTGTATACGCACATCTGAATGATATATTAAAAGATACTGGCACAACCGTTAAAAAAGGCGAGCTCATTGGTTTAAGCGGAGAGACCGGTTCGGTTACAGGTCCGCATCTGCATTATGAAATAAGAAAAAATAATGTCCCGCTGAATCCATTGAAG
>CAYLTM010000056.1:7661-13334 GCA_964386495.1 uncultured Leptospirales bacterium | reverse complement strand
TGAGAAATAATATGTTAAGAATATTGTTAATAATAGCATTTATTTTTATAGTTCTGCCGGTTAGCTCGGCAAACATGAAGACTGTGCAGGATGACCAGATTCTAAAAATTTTTGATTCCGGTGATGATAGAGACGGCACTTATGCCGTACTTAAAGGCAAAGTTCTTAATCTTGGGGTTAAGGAAATTTCTTTAACAGATATTAGACAAACAGTTCAGGATAAAACAAAAATCACAGTACGGTTGAACAGTAATGACGGCATAACAAAAGGGAGTATATTATATATAGTTGACGAGAAAAATTTGATCGTTTCAAAACTGGAAGTTTTGACGATTGTAAAATCAGCCAGTTTCGGATATATTCTTGTCGGCTATGGCAATTTCCGCCGTGTAAAAGAAGATGATAAGGTCGTTCAGAAAAGGTCAGATTTTGACAGCAAGTACGCTTACATTCACAAAGCTAGGGGTGATTACTATCTTAAAAACGGTAATCAGTCGTCGGCAATTATCGAATATCAGAACGCTGTCGCGAAGGACAAAACTTATCCTGATGCCCACATAGAACTTGGATATATCTTTCTTGCAGAAAATAATCTCGAGTATGCTATGAAGGAATTTGATGAGGCTTATAAATACCGTGATAATATTTTTGATAATGATGATAAATACCGTATGTATATGGGAATGCTAGAGACACGTAATCTCGGTGCATACAACAGTACCGATATTGTAAATTATAAAAACCGTATGAAGTTTATTTCAGAAGCCGTTAAAATCGGTGAGGAAGCTTATCAATATTATTCAAGTTCTGAAATGTTGAATATTTATCTTGGTAAATTCCATTTGTACAGTGATAAACCTGATGATGTTAAATCGAAAAAATATCTAAGTGCTGCTGTGAAAATTAATGACAGAAATGCTGAGGCGTTTTCGATTCTAGCGGAACTTTATCTTAAACATGACAATCCTGAAAAAGCCGAAGAATTCGCGAGAAAGTCTCTCGACATTGATCCCGCAAATTATAAATCAAGAGAGATATTATTAAAACTGAATAAGTAAAGATTTAGAGCGATAATTGCGACAAATCATGCTGTCAACTATAAATAGACAGGATGATTTGTCGATGGCAGAAAATATTGCACGTTTCCACTTAATATATGGAAGAAATTACAAATTTACTCTGGGACTTTTCTTGAAAAACCTAAAAGACTTGAATCTCTTAGAAGTCGGTAAACAATATTCCTGTGCATCTTTTATAACGGATGAATCTACTTTTTTCATAACAAACCATTCTCCCATATCTTTACTCTCGAATGTTGCGATGTCTCCGTCCATTTCATATTTAGTGTCATCATCTATTTCACCATTTTTAATTATAATTGAATCAGAACCGCAATAAAATTTTTTAAATGGAAATTCTTTGTTTACTATTGTTGTTAATTCAGAAGTATAGGTTTCCCAAGACTTAGATTTTTCAATATATGTAGATGGTTTGGTAACCGGAATACTAATTTCAATATTTGTATGCATATCTATACGATCCGATAAAATATTAACATAAATTTTCAAAGTAAGTTTTGAACCATAATTGTCTAGTTTGAATTCTTGAGGAAGCTCCTGTATTGTACCATCGTCATCAAATTTTAAAACATCCCATGTGCCGATAATATTTTTAATTGAATTCGAATCCGAAGTAGAATCTTTAGACGAACTTTCACTTTCGCAGTTTAATAAAAAGAAAATGGGCAAAATAACGAATGACAAAATAAAGAATTTACTTTTTTTCATTTTGATACTCCATAAAATATTTTGGTAGCGTAATCTTAAAAAAACTAGAAAAAATTAGTAAAGTATCATTGAAGATATTCTATCTTTATTATTTATCTATTATGAAACTTACTTAAAGTAATAATTATACAAGTCAATTGTGAATGTCAATAAAAAATTGTTTTTTAAATATTATCATTAAAAAATAAAGAATATGTCTAATATGCACCAAATAGTAATAACAAGAATTTAACGGATAATGGTACATTTGCAAACGGTGTATCAACTTAAGTTGTATGGATAGCTAAGCCGTAGATGCTTTGCCATTCCCTTTTTCTGAACCTTGATTATTCATGATTATTTGTGTATGTGACAGCTGTGCTTTCATTACACATGTGAAACTCGTCTCTATGACTTGTATTCTTACTTAAACCGTGCTCTTAAGCTTACGGTTAAGAGATTCACACAATCACATGTTTCATTTTCTCAATTCCCTCTTAGAAAATCAAGAAATCCTATAATCCTTATAATCATGGTTCAAGACTTATAAGCTATTCCTGATTATCATTATCCGGTTGAGAAACAGATTTAGGCATTTCCAGAACAGGATTTGCTACGGTGCCTTTAAAGTTGAGGGAAAGTTTGTTCGTCGATGGATTGATAAAACTTGCGACCAGCATTTTATAATTATCAAGTAACGGGGAATCCGCATCGATGCTAACATTGATCATCAGCCTGGATCTGGGAAATATTTTTGTGTCCATATAGATACTGCCCTTAATAGAGCCGTTCAGATCACCGCCGGTAAACGTAATATCCTGAATAACCATTTCGTTTCCGGTAAACAAAATTTTAATAGTAGTCTTTTTGATTTTCACTGGAGGGATGTTAAAACCCTGTAGTGTCAACCCCTTCAATAGAATATCATTCAAATCAAGTAGAATAGTACCCTTGTTTGGAAGTTCAGAGCCTCCAGAGAATGATAAATCAATACTTCCGTCGACAGCGGCAGAATACGATGAAACCCCGGAAGTGTATTCGGCAAATTCCGATTTAATAGGAGTCACAGCACTTTTTCCTAACAATGAAAAAAGAGACGGATTCGTATAAAGGTTTTTAATTTTGATTTCATTGCCGTTGATTAACACTGTATTAATGTTTTGTAATTTTATACCGGTTATGAATGATATATCAAAACCATCAATCTGAATCGTTTTATAGAATTTACCTTCCTGTTTTTTAAGCATGTCAACAATCAGAACATCATAAGGGAAGGTTGCCGCGAAAAATATAATGAACATGAAAAACGCCAGTATGAGATAACGTTTAGAGCCTTTTGCCGAGAACGCCTGTTTAATCACGGCTTTAATCCCGGAAAAAAATGATTTGATTTTGTCTATTATTAGATTTTTATTTATTTTCATATTATTTATTTGTAAAACTTATTATTTTTAATAGAGCGTCGTATTTATCAGTACCCTTCAGGCCTTTATTAATGTTTATATAGCTGATTGTTAGAAGGTTCTCGGAGCTTTCTAAATCGTTAATAAATTTGATTAATGATTGTATCGGTACTCCGTCAATTTTCACGTCGGTGGTAATTTTAACATATTTGTTCTGGACGTTTGTTTGAGTAGCTTTGGTATACGCGATATTTTTTTCTATACTATTATTTGCCGCGAATGTCGGAACCATCGAGGTAACATTATCGCCGCCTTTACCCAGAAGTTTTGAAAATTTTTCTCTTTCAGCTTTAATAGTAAGATACTTACTGTATATGTCAGACATCTTATCCGTTTTACTGGAAAAAGATTCAGTTTTATCCTCGGTCGAAGAGTAATATTGTATTAACGGATCGGCTACGAAAAAGTAAAGACCGCTGATAACAGCGACAACGATCATGGCAATTGCCAGCCTTTTTTCTCTTTTATTGAGTTTTAAAGAAATCATTTATCGGTTTTCCCTTTTACAGATTTTAGCTTGATTGACATTGTGAATTTTGTTCCTGTTTTGCCGGATATATTAATACCAAGATTTACTGAATCAAATTTTTTTGAGTTATTAAGATCGTTTTTAAATTTGTCGATTACCGCACTGTCAGCAATTTCGCCTTCAAAATTAATATCTTTTTCATTAATGGTAATAGATTTTAGGACAAAAGAATTATCCTTTGGAAAATATGAAAGCACATCATTTAGAGTCGCGATTACGGAATGGTCAGAAGGAAGAATTGCTTTGAAAGCGTTCAGATCCTTTTGTTCCTGGACAAGAATTTTTTCGGCTTCAGCAACAGGATCACCGTCTTTAAGCTCTTTGTGGAAAAGAGTCTGGAATTGTTTTTTCAATTCCGCGTTATATTTAGTGTTGGCTGATGCTGTTATTATCAGTGATATGGCAAAGTTGAAAATAAGTGTAAATACAGCAAGACCAGTAAAAAAGATCGGTAAGTAATATTTTGAAATAGATGTTTTGACAAAATCAGGAAGCATATCACCGGTCAAAAAATTAATGCTGGCATTCTGACGTTTTATGTATGAAAGTGCAAGCCCCAGACAAATCTGAAAGTTTCTATCCAGTTCTTTTTCTTCAAATTCTTTCGGTAGCGATAATACCGCGGTTGCCGTGCCGAGTTTTTCTGTGAAGAATGACGATATCCCGATAATGCCAGCACCGCCGCCTGAAAGCAGAATTTTAGACAATTCAAGTGTGCCGGAATCGAGAGCGAAAGATTTTAAAGTTAACTGTATCTGTTCGGAAATTTCTGTAAGAACATCAAGCGTTCTATCTAAAATGGCTTTCATTTTCTGTTTATTAAGCCCGGCGGATTTGAAAAAATGACGTTCGAGATTTACATCGAGTGATGTGATATCCAGTCGAAGGTTTTTGAAAATTTCCAGTGCTTCGTAATTTGACACAGATAATAATTCCGCGATATCGCGTATAATAATGCCAATACCGAACGATATACATCTTGTATAAACAAATTGATTATTTGAAATGATATTAAGAACAGTTTTATTGAAACCGATATCTATTTGAAGCATATTGTTGTCGGAAAAGGAGTTGAACTGCATGTAGCATTCGTATAAGGAATTTGATTCTAAACCAACAAACACAGGGGTTAAGCCTGCGATTTGGAAAATTGACAAAAACTCGGTCAGCGTTTCATAATGAGAAGCGGCAAGCAGAACTTTAGTTTCTGTAGAATCAGTATCGGTAACGGTTTTTAAAATCTGGAAATCCATGCTGATATCTTCCAGCTTGAATGGTATATTTTCTTCCGCTTCAAAAGGTATCGCTTCAGCGATTTTTTCCATGTCGCTGAAAGGAAAGGAAATATTACGTATTATAGCTTTTTCCAGAGGCAGATTTGTGATAACCAGACAGTTTGAAAGGTGAACTTTTTTTGTAATAGCCGCTAAAGCGTCGATCACGTTCTGTTTAGAACTGTCACTGTCGCTGATAATAATGTTTTCACAGCCGAAAGACAGTATCTCAAAGTTTTTCAGCTTTTTTTTCGCGATTACATATTTTACAGATGTTGAGCCTACATCAATTGCCGCAATTTTCTCAAACAATGAATTCTCCAGGTATATTGAAAAGATTTACTATTCAATATTAAGTTTTTCCGCAGACAAAGCTAAAGTAAAAATATTGCAGCAATTTGTCAATTACTGTATGCTGAAATAGTATGTTTTTTTTGAATCTCTATTATAAATGTAGTTAAATACAACTTTATTTTTACTAACCATTCCGGTTGTTCTTATGGAAAATATTTCGGAATTAACGGAAATTATGTTTTTAATGGTATTTTGATCAGTAATAAATTCCGAAACTTCCTGACTGTTCTTGAAAGGGGTTGCCATACGCCTTTTAATAATCTGCGTCGCGGTATCTTCCGTCATGT
>CAYLTM010000056.1:4321-7651 GCA_964386495.1 uncultured Leptospirales bacterium | reverse complement strand
ATAACCCTGAAGGGAGCGGTGTTGATATTGATTTTGTTTGAAGTACTCAGATAATTTGCAGGGTCACCGTAAACCCGCAGATAGTTCGACAGTTTACGGCTTTTTTCTTTTCCGACTTTTATTTCAGCGATTTCAGATTCTTTATTATCCTTTGACTCTTCATCAGAATTTTCGCCAGTAGTTGATTTTTCATCCGGCAGAGTAATATCATCAAGACTAAATGATGATATTCCAGTATTGGAATCAACAAGGTCTTCCTCTTTCCCGTAATTACCGCCGCCGAAGCCATAAAAAATTTCAGGGGTAAATCCCTTAACCATTAATAATTCATCAATACTGTCAAAAGGAGCGTTTTTTGCGGCATAGGGTCGTGGTAGTATGGAATAATAATCATAGGTCTCGGCACCGTAGGGGAAGCGGTTATTATCAATGTCTGTCCAGTCGGCAACACAATCAGAAAGATCCACAGGAAAGCCAATGTTCGCGAAAAACCGTGAAAGCATGTTATAATAAGGGGTTTTTTCTACGAATTCAGTGGATACTGCGTTTAAATTGATTTTAGATTGTTCATCGCGTATTTCAATTTTGACTGAACCATTTTCCAGGTCAATTTCAGGGAAGTCCATTGCCCAAAGGTCATCATAACAGTCTATATTCTTATCGGAGTTTGCGGATTTTATCATTCCGCCTCCCTGACCTTTTTTGTCCGCCTCAAGGATAAGTTTTGCGACATTGAATCCCGCTTCAGCAAGAATTTCAGCCTGGGTTTCGTCCTTGAACTTTTTAATATAGTTAATATTGATCTGTGCGTTCAGAAGGAATTCGCTAGATGCTATGATAAGCATGGAAGATATAATAAGAACAATTATCAGGACGAATCCCTTGTTGTTAAATAGATAATCATATACATTATGATTATCTAGGAATTCCTTTCTATTATTGTAGTTTTGTTTCGTAAATTCGTAAAATGTTATAAATAATTTTTTCAAAACTTAAAATACCTGTTTATGAAATAATGATGACAGTTTCAGTGCTTTTTTCTTATTGGTTAACCTTATTGTCAAGTAAAATTACTCTGACACCTTTATGGTGTCAGAGTAATTTTACGCATAGTTACGCAAATTTGGCGTAACTATGCGTAACTATGCGTAACTATGCGTAACTATGCGTAACTATGCGTAACTATGCGGATTTACCGCAAAAGGTGTCGGAGCAAATAAAGGTGTCAGAGCAAATTATGTATAAAAAAGACTTCTATAGAAAACTGATGTTAATAGCCATACCGGTCAGTTTTCAGAATGTAACAATGTCAATGCTGAATTATGTCGATACATTGATGATTGGGCAGTTAGGGGATAATGCACTGGCATCGGTAGCAATAGGTAATCAGCTATATTTCCTATTGATGTTATTTACTTTTGGATTAGCGTCAGGATGCTCAATATTTACCGCACAATATTGGGGTGTGAACGACAATAAGAGCATAAAAAAAGTAACCGCGTTGTGTTTGGCATTGGCATTATCCATGTCGATGATATTTTTTCTAATAGCAGTAGTATTTCCTGTATGGTTTTCAGGAATATTTACTAACGATGCCGATGTAATAGGTTTATCAAAAGAATATTTGATATATGCAGGAATATCTTATCCATTTTTCGCGGTATCAATGGTAATATCTATAATAATACGTTCAACGAATAAAATCAGAATCTCTGTCGTCTCATCATTGATTGGTTTATCATTGAATACCTTTCTGAACTACTGTCTGATTTTTGGTCACTGTCATTTTCCTGAGCTTGGTGTTAAAGGTGCCGCAATAGCTACGACAATTGCCAGAGTTGTAGAATTTTTGGTATTGATTATTATCGTTTATAAAAAGAAATATGTCGCGAGCGTGTCTTTCAAAGATCTTCTATCTGTGGATTTAAAATTTTTCAAAAAAATCATACATACGATATATCCGGTATTATTGAATGAAATGGTTTGGTCTTTGGGAATTGCCGCTTATAATGTGTGCTTCGGCAGAATCGGCACGGAAAGTCTTGCGTCGATTAACATCGCAATGACGGTAGACCGGATGGCGTTTGCGTTTATTATGAGTATCAGTTCAGCAGGAGCGGTAATTATTGGAAATGAAATCGGCCGCGGGAATAGGGGTTTGGTTGATTATTATACAGTAAAGACATTGAAAATATCTGTAATCATATCACTGGTTTTTACAGCCTCGATAATATTTTTCCGTAATGAAATTTTATCATATTTCGCAGTAAGTTCGTCGGTACTAAAAATTACGGGAAGTTTTCTTCTAGTATCCGCAATAATACTTCCAGTAAAAGCGTTTAACAACGCGAGCATAATTGCGATATTGCGAAGTGGCGGGGATACACGTTACAGTTTTTATCTGGAGGCGGGGACGATGTGGCTCATCGGCGTACCGGCGGCGTTTATCGCGGGACATTATTTTTTTCTATCACCGGTCGTGGTATTGAGCATAATTCAGGCGGAAGAAATCATAAAGGCTCTATTATGTTATTTGCGAATTAGGTCCGGCAAGTGGGTAAATAAAGTCAGTTGTAATATAGAGATGCATAATATCGCCCAGGAGCACATAGAACTATAATCAGTCGGTATAAGCGGCATCACACAGAAAAACATAAGATACTTCACCAGGCGGCGAAGTATCTAAATTTCCGGAATATCCGGCGGATATTATTTATTCTCAATTTCACCAATACGTTTCTGTTCAATGGAATAAATCATTTCAAGGTTGTCAGTAGCGTCAATTTTGTAATCCGCTGGAATGCGCTTATCATAAATTGGATAATTCTGCACCTGAAGAATAGTAACATCGTAGGTTTTGAGCGACTCGCTTATTTTGTCGGAATTAATCAATCTGTAAATTTCAATACCATATTGTTTGCTTTGTCTGCGCATATCAATAACATTAATATATTTGTCCATAATGTAATCGAGTTCACGGGAAGTTTTGGTTTCCTTTGATAGAATATAAGAGAAATCAGGATCATTAAAAATATTTCTGGATTGTTGAAGATATTTATAACCGTTATTAAGGTATCTCTCAATGGTTTCTTTATCGCGAAAGTAGTGGTATTTTTTAGGATCGTAGGGTTTTTTGTCCTTTGAAGGATCGATAGGTCTGTAGAAATAATTTGCAAGCCCGCCGTTTTTACCATAATCGACAACAATATCAAACGCTTCTTTGGAAGTAGAATCAAGAATTTCCTGCGTGCGTTTATCATATTTTTCGGCAATATCTTTTAACAGAGCGTTGATTTGAACTTTCAAATCATAAAACATGTCAACAGAGGT
>CAYLTM010000056.1:2205-4311 GCA_964386495.1 uncultured Leptospirales bacterium | reverse complement strand
GTTTTGTAGTTAGCGTCAGTAGTCGGCTGTTTTTCAGAAGGTTCTTCAGAAATATAATTCTGCTGAACAAATTCTCTAGCGAAATGCTGCTGAGAAGCTTTCTGGAAATTAACACGAATTTCATCATATTTCTTTTTTTGTTCATCATCGCCGAAGTTTTGTATGGAAACACTAAGTTTCCTGACAACAAACATAGCACGTTCATAATCATTCTGCGATTTAACGGAATTTGACACCGCGAAAATATTCACAGGAAGAATCAGCATCAAAATTATTATAACTTTTTTCATTATTACCTCTTATGCGAAACACGCATATATTAAAAGCACTATACCATATAACAATTATCGGAATTTTCAGTGAAAAATATTAAGGTAAAGAACGAAAATCAAACAAAAGCTTGAAATTTTCAAGTAAAAAAATATTTATGGCATAAATCAGGCGGATGGGAGATTTTATTTTCAAGTATATTCATTAATATCTAATGCATCCCCTAAATCCCCCTAAGAGGACTTTTGACTTTGATGAAAAAGATTATTAGATTTGATCTTTCAAGTTCCCCATTGGGGATTTAAGGTGAAAAATAGATGGAGTTGAAACACAACAAAGTTCTAATGTCATGCTGCTGAAGAAATTAGCTGCGAATAACCGCTAATAATGAGCAAAATATAACGAAAATATGTGATGGATGATATAATCCTGAAACAAAAAGGAAAATCGCGATGATAAAAATTGTTAATCTAAATAAAACATTCGGAAAACAGGTGTTGTTTGACGAATTGAATTTGAGCGTAAATAAAGGTGAGCATGTCGGACTTGTGGGGCGAAACGGACATGGGAAATCGACATTATTTCAAATGATTCTTGGAAATGTTGATATAGATTCCGGAAACATCGTAATCCCGAAAAATTATAAAATCGGACATTTGGAGCAGCATTTGCATTTTACAAAACCGACAGTACTTGAAGAGTGCATGCTGGGATTACCGGAAGATGAAGAATATGAAACCTGGAAAGTTGAGAAAGTCCTTTTCGGGCTGGGATTCACTGAAGAAGATATGAATAGAGCACCGTCAGAATTTTCCGGCGGTTATCAGATACGTATGAATCTCGCTAAACTGCTGGTATCAACCCCGGATATGCTGATGCTTGATGAGCCGACAAATTACCTCGATATCGTCGCTATTAGATGGCTGGAAGAATTTTTGAAATCGTGGGAAGGCGAGTTCATATTGGTTACCCATGATAGAAGTTTTATGGACAGCGTAGTTACGCATGTAGCCGCGATACATCGAACGAAGGCGAAGAAGGTGGAGGGTGATACTGATAAACTGTATAATCAGATAAATCAGGAAGAGGAGATTTACGAAAAAACCAGACTTAATGAAGCGAAAAAACGTAAACAGGAAGAAATCTTTATAGCGAAGTTTAAGGCAAAAGCGAGTTTCGCGAGCAGAACACAGTCGAGGGTAAAGAAGCTGGAAAAACAGGGAGAAATGAAAGCCCTGGAAAATATAGAAGATTTAGAACTGTTTTTCAACAGCGCGCATTTCGGAAGCAACCAGATGGCGTCAGTAGAAGAAATTAGTTTTTCATACAATGGAAAAGAACCATATATCATAGACAATTTTTCACTGGCAATCGGGAAACGGGATCGAATCTGCATAATAGGAAAAAACGGGAAGGGGAAATCAACACTGCTGAAGCTGCTGGCAGGAGAATTAAAACCATTGTCGGGAAGAGTATACAAACACCCGACCTTACAGGAAGGATATTTCGGACAGACAAATAAACTGGATCTAAATGATAATAATACAGTAGCAGAGGAAATAAAAAGTGCGGATAAACTCTGCACAGATAATAAGGCGCGAACGATAGCGGGCGGGCTGATGTTTTCCGGAGATAACGCTCTGAAAAAAATAAAGGTATTGTCTTGAAAGGCACCCGTCTGGAAGCTGTAACAATCGGTGAAGATGGTGTAACAGAATCAGATATCCTTGTGCAGGATCAATATGAAAAAGATCGAGGAGTCCATATGATGATCGCCCGGATGGTGCCTCCTGAATTTCCGGTGGCAGTAGGTGTGAGCCGTTCTGTAGCGGCCGA
>CAYLTM010000056.1:909-2195 GCA_964386495.1 uncultured Leptospirales bacterium | reverse complement strand
TGGTAACACCTGCGCATTTATTATTTCTGGATGAACCGACAAATCATCTCGATATGCAGTCATGCGACTCGCTCATAGAAGCAATCGACGATTTCGATGGATCGGTCGTCATGGTAACCCACAACGAAATGCACTTGAGAGCGGTAGCGACAAAACTCATTGTGTTCGATAACGGAAAAATAAGCACATTCAACGGAACATACGACGAATTTCTATCCTATGTCGGCTGGTCTGATGAGGATTACTAGGAAAATTAACACGATAATTATTTTCAGGTATATGTCTATTGGTAAAAATTTTATTGTTATATTTACCTTGTGTAAAGTAAAACAATTTAAAACTTTCCTCTTTTAATTATAGCATGAGGGATTTAATATTGCCCTGTCTCAGTTTTGGCTAATAGTTTATTTTGCTTGAATGATTTCATTGTGTTTATTTCTATTGATTTCATTAGGTCAGGCAACATTGGATCGCCCCGAGAATGTTGTGTGAAATTTTTAGGGCTATAAAACAATATTAGGAAAATAATTGAATACATTAACTACCCCATCGGTAATAGATACTAAGACAATACAAAAGAAAAATCTCGAAGGGTTTAGGTATATCGACTTATTTGCTGGTATTGGCGGGTTTCATCTTGCAATGAACAGTTTTGCAGCGAAAGTTTATGAAGACAATTTTGGCATTAAACCTTACGGAGATATTACAAAAATCATAGAATCGGATATTCCACAGCATGATATTTTATGTGGAGGATTTCCATGTCAGGCTTTTTCTATATCTGGAAAACAAAAAGGGTTTGATGATACAAGAGGTACATTGTTTTTTGATATTGCTAGAATAGTAGAATATCATAAACCAAAAATATTATTTTTAGAAAACGTAAAAAATCTTGCCAAACACGATAAAGGACACACATTAAAAGTTATTGTAAAAACACTATTTGGTTTAGGATATACTGTTAATTATAAAGTATTAAACGCGAGTGATTATGGTTTACCACAAAATAGAGAGAGAATTTTTATTGTTTGTTTTAGAAATGACCTCGGCATTGATAATTTTGTCTTTCCAAGTCCTATTGGTAAAAACATCTCTCTTAACGAAGTTTTAGAGGATACCGCGAAAGCGAAAGTAATAACACGTCCGGATACAAAGATTTATAAAACTTTTGTACCTATAACCAATATTTATGAAAATTAGATTTGCCAAATAAACCTATACAAATCGGTATCGTTAATAAAGGTGGACAAGGTGAGAGAATTTACAGTACCTATGGTCATGCTTGC
>CAYLTM010000056.1:0-899 GCA_964386495.1 uncultured Leptospirales bacterium | reverse complement strand
ATTTATAGTGTAAATGGTATATTGAGAAAACTAAGCCCAAGGGAATGTGCAAGAGTACAGGGGTTTCCAGACACTTTTAAAATTGATAAAAACTCAGGTCAAGCTTATAAACAATTTGGAAACAGTGTTGCGGTTAATGTGCTAAAGGAAATCATTAAACAAATACTAAAGGTAATATGATATGGATCATAAACAAGAGGTAGGTTCTTATACAGCGAAAGGTGGTTTTGAAAATGAAGCAGATATAGTTTTAAAGTTTAATAATTTTGAAAATGATATTGAGGCACAACTTTGGTTAAGAATAATGGGTTACGATCACAAGAAAATACAAAATCTAACCGCGTCTAAAATACCACCACGAATAAAATACTTATCGCAACTATCTAACAACATCGGTTTGTCAGCTCCGTTCCATATTCCATTCAAACATAGAGTACTCGGGCTTGCACAACATTTTGAGTTTTTCCTGCATCGCTGAACTCGGTTTTCGGTAAAACTCAAAATTTCATATTTCATCTTTAAATAAAAATTGTCGGAGAGGCTAGGGTGGTTTCCAGTTGTGGTGAATAGTTCACTTGGCAAGGCAGCGGTAGACTATTGTTGTTAAGAGTATCATTAAAGCCACGGAAGTCGGTGTACCGATTGCCTTTAGCCAGCCTGGTTACTGTGATTCGACAACGCTCATCAACCGCACCGTCGATGTACGACTGCTTCGCAGTAACGCGGGCTGGCAGACTACTTCTCCTAACACATCCATACAGTTGAACAAGTTAAAACGAAATCATGCTAATCAAGAAAATCATATCAATCAAGGTTCAGACAATGTTCACTATTTCTTAACAACCTTTTTTATTTCATCAACAGAAAGACCTGTCAGATCAGATATTTCGGAATCTGAA
>CAYLTM010000055.1:19729-21461 GCA_964386495.1 uncultured Leptospirales bacterium | reverse complement strand
TTGGAATATTCTTCGTGCGTGTCGATTTTTTTCATGTCGGTCGCGTTATCCTTGTCGGATATTATTTCAAATATTTTGACGGGTGTGTTTTTCCCTTTGACCTTCACGATATCCAGGTATCTGTAAAATATTGAATCGTCTGAAAATTCTGTAGAACTAGAAAACTCCTGCGTGTTGATAAATATTGCGGGATCAAGCTTTGCCATTAAATCTTCGCTGATGATTATGGCTGTACCGAATATCTTCGTTAGTCCCTCCAGCCGTGATGACAGGTTTACCGCGTCGGATATTACCGTGCTGGATAGTCGTTCGCTTTCACCGATCACTCCCAGTATTAATCTGCCGGTATGTATGCCTATGCCGATTGATATTTCTTTTTTCCCGAGACTTCGCTGTGCCGCGTTGAAGGTTTTCAAACTGCGGATTATGTCTACGGACGATTTCAGAGCTGTTTCGGCTTCTCCGGGATACAGTGCCATAATGCCGTCGCCGATGTACTTGTCGATAAACCCTTTGTTGTTTCTTACGCATGGCGCCACCGCTGACAGATAATCGTCAATGAAATCGAAAGTTTCCTGTGCGGTTAATGATTCTGATATCGATGTAAACGACCGTATGTCCGAAAACATGATTGCCATTTCCATCTGTACCTGTTCGCCCTTATTAATCTGTCTGATGTCCGACTTTCCAAGGAAGTTCAAAAATTCTTCCGGAACATATCGGAAGTACGCCTGATTCAATTCTTCTATATTCCGGATATTCTCGCGCAGCTGTTCCGTCATTAAATTTATATCCTTGGACAACGGTTCAAATTCATCTCTGCTGTTTATTACGATCGGTCTAACTTCCAGATTGCCGGACGCGACCTGCTTTACATTGACTGATATTTTTTCTACTGAACTGGAAATTTCATTGGAGATTTTTCCTGATCTCACGATTGCTGTAATCAGCGCTATTATAAAAAGAAAAATAATCACCCCGACTGTTTTAAAAATTTGACTTTGCATTTCTTTTCTGGATTTTTCGATGAGGTCTTTTTCAAGATTTACTAAAATCTCCGCGGTTATAATCATCAAACTTTCGGTCTTCACAAGGTTGTACAAAAACTCTTCGACCTTCTGATATTCTTTACCGACCACCAGATCCAGGTCGATCAGCTCCGAATACCTGCCGCCGATTATCTGCAGTTCCGCGAGTATCTTTTTTTCCTCTTCCTGCTCGGCAAGTTTTCCTATATCTATTATATTTTTCTCCGCGCGGTCAACGGCTACATTGAAATCTTTTACATACCGCGGGTTATATGTGAGCAGATAGCTCCGCGCGGACGCGATCTGACTATTAAAATACTTCTGAAGATCCTGTGTATTGTTTATGATTTCTGAACTTCTTGTAAACAGGAGATTATACTCAATCGTTGATGATATCAGGTTGTACACGGATACGAAACATACCACCATCAACAAAAACAGGACTAGCGAAAAGGATAGTTTGAGTTTATTTCTTACGGTCATTTATTACCTTCCTTTCGGAAAACAATTTTCCCATTGCTTTTCTCGGAAATTTTTTTCTCGAATGCCGTCTGGATATTTTCCTTGGAATCCTTTTTTGTTTCTATCTGCCTTATCGCTTCATACAATTCGACTTCATACATTTCATAGGCTGAATGTATCGGCACGGTCGTTGTGTAGTCCAGCATATACACGACATCCCCCATTACCACATCGGATCTGTA
>CAYLTM010000055.1:19484-19719 GCA_964386495.1 uncultured Leptospirales bacterium | reverse complement strand
GCTCCATACCTCTGACGGTTATCGGCAAATGATAGGTGTCGAGATTATATTCCGCCTGAATAGCCGGATCGGTTACGACATCCAATAATCGATAAATGATTTCCTTCTTGTCGGTTGCGGATGATATGCAGTAGGCGTAGGATTTTGACAATGTTAATGGATTCTGTCCCTTCACGCCGGTTGGATATAACGACAATAAAAAATTCAGACTTATCCATGGTGAATCTATTGTTCC
>CAYLTM010000055.1:17169-19474 GCA_964386495.1 uncultured Leptospirales bacterium | reverse complement strand
TCGTTGATTATTATTCTGCCGTCCTCGACAAGAAACCTTCCTCCGAATGCAAAATATATTATCTGGAAATCTACACCGCTGTCGGGTCTGTGAATTATTCCATAGTCCGCGAATCCTTTATTTACAGCAGATTCCGCGGTGTTCACCATGTCGTCGATTGTAAATAGTCCTCGTCTGATTTTATCCGGCAGAATTCGAATGTCCTCTTCTTTCCATCCCATTTTCAGCAATATGTTTTTATTGATAAACATTGGCCGTACTTCAGTGTCCTGGAATATTCCCCAGATGCTGCCGTTATATTTCACCGTGTCCCATAATGATGGAAATGCGTCTTCATAATATTTTGACTTTTTGATTTTATTCATTTTTACAATAAATTTATTGTCGGCAAACCACGGAATTGAAACAGAGGGGATACATATAATATCCGGCATGAGATTATTTTTTTTCAGATCAGATATTTGTGTTTTAATGTCCTTCTTACTTTCTTTTTCGCCATAATTAAGATTTACTTTTACTCTGTATTTTTTATTTTCTTTTTCCAGGGATTTGTTTAATAGCACCGCCGCCTTTTCAAGATTTGTCAATCGCGATTTGTCGCCCGTTGAAAATGCATTGATTTCTATCATTTCAGATTTTCGGGTACAAGCGGAAGAGAATAGCACTGCAAGAACCAGCAACAGTAAAACCTTATGTCCAGCAGGCATATCGTCCTCCAAGAATTATTTTTGAATAGCGGCGTTTATAGTAAATTCGGATCATACATAAACAAAATCCTTTTGAGCAAATTTTTTCACTAGCGGATTCATATATTTAATATTAACTAACTCAACATTCTTGTTTAAGTTCGAATTAAGAAAATACTCCGCCTCGATAAATTTTTTAAATGGACTACTTCCTGTGTTTTCATACACAAGATCTATATCACTATTTTCTGTAGCCTCATCCCTTGAATATGAGCCATATAAAGCAACAATACTTATTTGAAAATTATCCTGAATATACTTTTTATTAGTTCTTAAAAAAGTCACAATTTGTTGTTTATCCATCACATAAAATTCCTCAAACAATAAATACTTATTCAAAAAAACTATTAACCGCTATTTCGCCTCAAGTTTAGTAATGTCTGCCAGAAAAATGTTTATCAGCGCTTCCTGTAGATTATCCTTATTTTCCGCCGAGATTACTCTGGAGCCGATAGTTTTCAGTTTTGAAAAAACCTGACCATCGATATCAAACGCGACAAAACTGACTAACACATTGGATGTTAATACCGGCTCGTCTTTTTTGTTAAGGTTGTTCACGTTATTCACGATGGCTTCCAGAACTTTTTCCGGTGACGGTCCGCTGGTATTCACTCCATCTGTAATTACAATCAGACTCCTAAAAATTGTGCCGGACTGTGCGAGAATTTTTACGCCGGAATCCATTGCTGTTCCAATGGCAGTAGTGCTTGTCGGCGTAAAGTTGGACGAGTTTGCTGTAACAGCTTTGAGTTTAGCGAAGTTTTCATCGTTCATTTCTGTTAAAGGAAAAAGTTCTGTTACAGAATCACTGTAGGTTATTATTCCGATTTTTAGTTTTAGCGATTCTCCCGATTTTTTCGCGGAAATATTTTTCTGCAAGAAATCCACAATATGAGTCAGCGACTGTGACGCGATTTCGTACTTGGCAGCGTTTGACGACATGGTTGAGTCACTCATCGATCCGGAACAGTCAACGGCAATCACTACCGATAATCCTACCTCGTCAAGATTGTTAAGCCCCCTGCTGAAAGTAGAATCGAAATTAAGTTTGTAATCATTTTCAAAACATCCTACAAGACCACCGCAGTAACGTACGATTACAGCAGTAGTTATTATAGTAATGATTATCGTTAAATATTTCTTATAATTTTTCTTTTCCATAGAGCCTCCAATTTTTTAAAAATAGTGACCATTAATCAATTTTTAATTTCCAGACTATCGATCTTTTCGTTGAAAAATGATACCACCGCGTTGAAATCTTTATCGCCCTGAGAAACCCTTGCCGGCTTATTCGGTCTTTGAAGATTCATCTGCTCGGCAATGCCGCCCTTGTTAATGATCCAGATTCTATCACCAAGGAAAACCGCTTCGGGGATGTCGTGAGTAACTATCATAAATGTGTATTCGCGCTCTGGATTAAAAAAGGCTATTTCAGCGATAAGATCCTGCATTTCCCAACGGATTTTTCTATCCAATGCTCCAAAAGGTTCATCCATTAAAATCACGGAAGCATTCATACATATTGTCCTCGCAATAGCAACTCTCTGCTGCATACCACC
>CAYLTM010000055.1:10629-17159 GCA_964386495.1 uncultured Leptospirales bacterium | reverse complement strand
GGCAATTATAGTTAGCAGGAACTACAACCTCTTCGATTGATTTACAAATCTCTTGAATCTCTTCCAAAAGCATGTTGGTGGTCTGTTTGTCCAGCGCCGAAAAAGGCTCGTCCATCAAAATTACTTTAGCGTTCATACAAAGCGTCCGCGCGATTGCCACACGCTGCTGCATCCCCCCTGAAAGTTCAGACGGATATTTTTTTTCAGCGCCGGTTAGATACATTTTTTTTATCCAGTGTGCGGCGATTTCCTTCGCGTCAGCTTTCTTCATTTTTTTTATGTGAATTAAAGGGTAAGCGATATTATCCTCGACATTTAAAAATGGAAATGAAGAATATTTTTGGAAAATCATTCCGCGATCCATGTCCGGTCCGACAATTTTTGTCCCGCCGATATAAAGCTCGCCGGAACTCGCGCTGGTTAATCCGGCAATAAGTTTTAGTATAGTCGATTTTCCGCAGCCAGACGGTCCGATAACCGAGATAATTTCCGTTTTACCTTTAATGTCGTCGATCGTAAAATTCAGTTTAGGAATCACTACATTGCTTCCATATTTTTTGGAAACATCTACGGCACGTAAAATCGGCACCGCGTTGATTTCCTCGTTTTTTCTTTCAATGTCGATTGTTTGAAAACTTGAAAAAATTTCCGGGTTGATTACCGGCTTAATATCTAATCCTTTATTAATCATAATAATCCCTTAACTGATTTTTTCATATTTGAAAATATATTTTCCCGCGACCTTGAAAAGAAATGAAAACAGAAACGCGAAGAAAATTATTATGAAAAATATCGCGTACATGTCCGGCACCTGGAATCTCCGCTGACGCGAAACAAATAACCAGCCGATACCATTTACGACATCGCCGCCGCCGGTATTAATCATTTCTGCGAAAATTATATAACCCCAGCCAAGCCCGAAAACCGACGAAAAATGTTTCCAGATTCTAGGCAAAGCTGTCGGAAAAATTACCAGAAAAATTGTTTTGAACTGTGAAAACCCGAGAGTGTAGGCGGTTTGCAGATAAATATCATCAACCTCGTCCATCTCCTTAATCACAAGTCCCAGCATAACGAAGAACATCCCCATTGACAAGAATATGATTTTCTGGGTTTCTTCAATACCAAAAATCGCCTGTGTCAACGGAATTAACGCGGCTATCGGTATAAAAGTTCCAACAACCAGCAGCGGATAAAAAAAGGAACGGACTTTATTGCTGCAGCTCATGAAAATTCCCAGAGGAAGCGAAATCAGCGTAACTATGCAGAATGACAACAGTTCGCGCCGGAGACTAACCCATATCGCGTACACAAGAGATTTTTGCCAGATAAAACCTTCAGAGCCAGCGGTACCCTTAATAAGAGAAGGAAACGCGAGAAGCACCTCCAAAGGATTAGGCAGAACATTTCTGGAGATTAGTCTTTCTTCGACGGTCGCGGCGGTAGTGAAGAATGACCATACAGCCAATACTAAAACTACGCAAGCCGCGCCGAAGAGAAACTTTTTTCTGTCGGTTAAAGATTCACGAATCCAAATCCTTGTAAACATCAATGACTCCTATTATTCGAATGAAAGAAATTTAATTTCTACACGTCTGTTTTTTGTCTGGTCAGTCGGATCAATAGGAATGTCCCAGCCTTTCCCTTCAGTGATTATTCTTTGCGGATCACATTTATACGTTTCAACGAGAACAGTCTTAACAAATTCAGCCCGTCTTTTGGAAACAAGTTTTGCCTGAGCCGACGCTTCAAGATAGTACTGTTGTCCCTGAGACTTATACTCTTCAACCTTGGTGGTGTCGAGATGTCCGACAAGTTTAACAATAGTCGTGCCGAGAATCTCCATCTGTTCGGAAATTTGTTTTAAATAAGCTTTGTTCTTCTGAATTTCCTCTTTCATGGAATTTGCATCAAAAGAAATCTGCTGAGGTTCAAAATATATTTGAAGATCCTCTGTTAACACGACTCGTTTAGATTCGAGATCCGCGATGTTGAAATTGCTGTCCTTGTTGAAAGAATTTTTGATCGTATTCTGCTGAGCGGCAAAAAGTCCGGCAGCTTTGAATTTTTCAAAATGTTTGATATTTATCAGCATTTCGGCGTCTGAACTGAAATCTGCCGAAAGAGTGCCGATGTTTTTATAATATTCTTGTGAAAGAAAAAATACTTTATACGCGCTGATAGGATTTTCTAGATCAAAAAACATAATGTTTTCCGGAAAATTCGCAAGATGAACATCGCCCATCATTAAAGACGCTTCATGTGCACCATCGCGAAGTTTAAAAAGTGCAGCCATATCGTTGTAAACTTTCTGTTTGTTAGCGTTATACAGGTCGAAGCCTTCCATCATAGATTTCGAGAAAGCTTCGATAATTTCCGGATGCTCTTTTAAAAAATCATTACGTGTAATGTAGCAGTCCGCTATCAGCTGATTAGCGTCCTTGGAAGTTATCAGAAGTTTGGAACCCTTTACAAAGGATGATGATTTCGAGTCGGTAATTTCATAAATAAACGGCGACCATGTAATACAGGCATCGATAGAATCATCGCTGCTGTAGGCATCCTTCGCGAGGACAGCGTCATCAACATACTTAATCATAACCTCTGATGGTTGAATATTCGACTGCGCGAGAACCCACATAAGAAAGAAGTGCGACGGTGTGTTGCCTGCCGTTACAATTTTTTTGCCCTTCAAGTCCTTCGGAGTTTTTATAGAGTCGCGGACAATAATTCCATCACCGCCGAATGACCAGTCAAAAATGCCGACGACCTGCGGGATGACTCGTTTGTCAGCTTTTAAAACATCATAAAGAATAGGAAGCATATCCATAGTCGCCCAGATTATCGGGTTGGAACCGTTCGCAAAACCTGTAAGATGATTCTGCGAGCTCTCTTCCTGATAAAGTTCGACAACAAATTTTCCATTTTTGTAAAACTGGGAATCCTTATTAGGTTTTATCCCATTGTTGGCGGCAATCAACGCGGCATAACCGCCCCACGTTACCAGCGGAATTTTAATAAGGGGGATTTCTTCGCCGTCGATAGTGATCTTGTCCAGCTTATACCCGGAGATACTTGTGACTTCAAGAATTTTCGGTTTTGACGAATAATTTCCAGAGAAACTGCTCTTGTTTTCAGAAAAGAATTTATACGACACTGCCGCGATAATAATCCCAGCCAGTATAATAAACCCTATTATTTTACTTTTCATAGTAGACTCCTTGTAAGAAATATTTTTGCCCGACAATGAACATCTGTGATAAACGGATATTCATTGTCCGCAAGGAAAATCAGTATTAGCGAAACTATTGGGAAATAGATTTTGTCATAGCATCAGAATATATTACAGACGACGCGTCAACCTTGAACGATTCTGGAATTGCGGAACCATTTTTTTTGTAAAGGTCTACCGATAAATCAAAAATTTTGTAAGCGGATGTTTTACCGGATTTATCAAAAAACATTTTATTTTCATTTTTGGACGCGATGGTGACATCTTCGAACATCAGCATGACTTCGTCCGCGCCGCCCTTAATCCCGAAAAATGACGCGATTTGTTTCGCGTATTTCGGCTTGTCAGCACTGAACAGGTCGTAGCCTTCGATCATCGCTTTTGTAAAAGCTTCGATGACTTCGGGATGATTCTTTAACAAATCTGTGCGGGCAATATAAACATCCGCGATAAGCCCGTACGAATCATTACCTTTTTGAGTAGTAGTCAGAAGTTTAGAACCCTTCACATATGTGTCTTTTTTAGAATCAGTAATATCATATATAAACGGCGACCATGTTACGCAGACATCGATACTGCTTTCAGCGACAAAAGCTTCTTTCGCCTTGATAGCGTCCGGAACAAAAATCATTTTAACATCTTTTTCAGTCATATTGAAAGTGCTGAGGTACCACATAATGAAAAAGTGCGACGGCGTAAACTGAGCGACAACGATTTTCTTGCCCTTCATGTCATTACCGTTATTAATATTACCGCGGACAATAATCCCGTCACCGCCGGCTGAATAATCAAACAGCCCGATAACCTGCGGAACTGTTCGCGAATCCTTGCTTAACGAATCATAAATAAGCGGGAGCATATCCATAGTTGACCAGATGATGCTGTATGTGCCGCTCGCGAAACCCTGCAGCTGATTAGCGGGATCCTCTTCCTGAACAAGCTCAACCTTAAACCCGCCGTATTTATAGAATAAAGAATCTTCTTTCGGTTCAGCACCATTGTTGGCAGCAAACAACGCAGCGTAACCGCCCCAGGTAACCAAAGGAATTTTAATAGCCAGATCGCTCTTTTTACTTTGCTTATCAGAACCCACAGCTGGGTCATCACTTTTTTTTGAGCAGGAAATAATCATCACTGAGAAAATCAGCAATAGTCCAAATATTTTTTTCATAAAGCCTCCATATTATTAATAAAATTCTCCAAAACTGTTTTGGGTTATTATTTATTATTCAATTTTAGAAATCAATCATTTTTTAGAAGAGATTCATTAAATTTGGGGATCGAAGAACCTGATTAAATAATCTTGTTGTTGACAATTCTTTAAGAAATGTCTAAATTGCCAATTCATGTAGTAGGTTTATATTGATGACTTGATCAAATACACATCTGAGGAGGCTCAATGAAAAAGATTACATTCTCAATATTGTTAATTACTGGTATATTCACACTTTACGCTGAAAATCCTGACAATTTTGTTTCAGCAATTTTAAAACAACACAACATTTACAGAGCAGCACACGGCGTACCGGAATTGTCATGGAATAATGATATTCAAAAATTCGCACAGGAATGGGCAGATAAATTAGCCAGTGAAGATAAAATGTATCACCGCAAACCTAACAAATTCGGCGAAAACATTTATTGGATCTCCGGCGGCGAAATTACTGGAGATATGCCGGTGGAAGCGTGGTATAACGAAATTAAGGATTACAATTATAGCAAACCGGATTTTTCTATGAAAACCGGGCATTTCACGCAAGTAGTTTGGTCGGACACCACGGAAGTCGGCTGCGGAAAAGCTCGTTCAAAAAAAGGGGGATTATATGTTGTATGCAATTACAGTCCTCCCGGCAATTACATGGGACAGTTCGGCGAGAAGGTTCCTAAAAAGAAATAGTCTCTTTGAAGTCATAATACATAAAAGCATGAGAAGGGATATATGAATTTTTTTTATTCTGTTGTTAAAAATAAGTATAATCTTTTTCATGCGATTACTATAACACTGTTGCTCCTTCCAAAGATAACCTATGCCGACTCGCTGATAATTAATGATTACAGTAAACCTGTAGATTTTACAGGTCAATATGTATGCCTTCTTAATAAGGGTGATGACCCTGAGTATAAAGAGATTTCATATAATGACACTAGCTGGCAGAAAGTTTCTTTTCCTTCAAATTGGGGCGATCACTTTGGAAACTTTAACGGAATTTGCTGGTATAGAATTCATATAATTTTTCCGCATGATTCACCAGAAAAAAGTATCGGAATAAACCTCGGTAAAATTAGTGATGCCAACGAAGTGTTTTTTAATGGTGTAAAAATCGGGTCGAACGGCAAAATGCCGCCTGAGCAACGCACGAGGTATGATAAAGAACAGATTTACGAAATTCCTCATAAACTAATTATTCCCGGTAGTGAAAATGTTTTATCAATCAGAGTTGCCGGACTTTTTGATTATGCCAATGGTCCATATTCAGGGAGATATCAGATCGGTAATTATCATCAACTGCTGAATCATTATTATCTGGAAATTTTATTAAACGTGATTTTTGTTATAATCAATGTTTTATTCGGATTTTATTTTCTGATGTTTTTTTTCCGCCTACGTGAAAATAAGGAAAATTTATATTTCGCGTTATTTTCTTTCGGTATGGCAATTTATTTTTTTTCAAGAACACAGATAAAGCACATTTATGATTTTGATTATTACATAATAAAAAAAACTGAATTTATTGTTCTTACATTACTAATATTGTTTTTTCTGGAATTTGTCACATATTTTTTTAAAAAACAGCGCACAATATTCCATAAAATATATTACTTCCTCAATTTAATATCCACTGGGCTGATAGTGTTTTCTGGAAGTTATGTATTTTGGGATAAATCGCTTCGCTATTTTATTGAACCTTCATGGTCATTGGGAATCGGTACAATAATAATTATATTGGTAACTGACATGAAGGGTAACCGTTCCGCAAGGATAATGTTTATTACAGTATTGGTGATGATCGTAACCGTCATTAACGATATACTGCTTAATAGAACAATAATCAACACTTATGAGTTGTCAAATTATGGATATTTAATATTTATTATTTCGATAGCTTCATTATTAAATATAAAATTTGTGAGTCTGCATAAAGAAGTTAAGGTGCTCAACCATGATCTTGAAAACAAGGTAAAGGAAAGAACATCCGACCTGAATACAGCATTCCACGAAATTTCAAAAACAAATAATGAATTGCTCAAGGTCAAAAATCGGATTTGGGCTGAGATGCAGCTCGCGAAGAAAATACAG
>CAYLTM010000055.1:7353-10509 GCA_964386495.1 uncultured Leptospirales bacterium | reverse complement strand
TGACGTTTCGGGACATGGCGTACCAGCCGGACTAATAATGATGATGGTGCAGACCGCGGTACAGACGACCATACTTAATAATAACAGCATCCAGCCAAACGATCTGATTCATGAAATTAATAAAGCCATTACGCATAACATTGTGAAAATGGATCCTGATAAATACATGACAATTACCGCGATGAAAATCGAAAATAATAACCGCATAAAGTTCTGGGGACTTCACCAGAAAATTATTATCTATAGAAAAGAATCTCACGCAATAGAATTCAGCAGTTCTGACGGTGTATGGTTAGGATTTGATTCTTCGGTTTTCGGTTCGGAGAAATCCGGCAACACGGAAATCTATCTGGATAGTGGGGATATTATACTCCTATTCACTGATGGTCTCACAGAAGCGAAAGGCAACGATAATCGTATCTATGGACCAGATCGTTTGATAAAGACTCTCCTTGACTCTTCCGATAAATCATCATCACAAATTATTGAATGTTTTTTTGATTCTCTTCAGGGTTATAGAATTGATGACGATATCACTTTGCTTGTAATGAAAAAATCATTTTGAAAAACAGTTGCCTTTTTTTACAGTAAATTTACATTGTCCGTAAATTCTGAGAACCGGATTTATTCGTTTCGAGGATACTTTTCATAACCTGCTGATCCGGAGGATTTCTGATGGAAAAGAGAATAGGTGCAGTTGCTATTATCGTAAAAGATATTTCCAAAGCAAGCAAAATCAACACCGTCATGTCTGAGCATTCCGATGTCATTATCGGAAGGATGGGTATTCCACGCCCTGAAAAAAACATTCAGATTATTTCCCTCATTATAGAAGGTGACACTGACCGCATAGGTTCACTTACCGGTAAACTCGGCAGAATTGAAGGTATCGAAGTTAAGTCGGTTCTCACCAGATTTTCGGAGGGCACTGATGACAACACAACAAATACAACCCCAAAAGAGAAGGACAACTGACGGGTTTAAGGATTTCATTGATAGAGAAAAAATCTATAATCTGATAAATGAAAAGCCGCCTGCTACTGAAGAGATTGACAAGGTTTTAGCGAAAGCATCACTTATGAAGGGTCTGACAACTCATGAAGCGTCATTACTGCTTAACGCGTCGAAAGTAGAAGATGTCCAAAAAATCCTTTCGACAGCCGGAAAAGTTAAAGAGCGGATTTATGGTAAACGGCTTGTGCTTTTCGCGCCTCTATATGTTTCAAATAAATGCAGCAACAATTGTCTTTACTGCGCGTTTCGTCGGGAGAATAATAATCTCAAACGGACAGTTCTCGACATCGACGCGATAAAAAAAGAAACTGAAATATTAATTGACAGCGGACATAAAAGGGCACTGCTCATAGGCGGAGAAACAGACGAAACGGACTGCTCTTACTATATTGAGGCAATGCGGGCAATATATAGTGTTCGGAAAGGTTCGGGAAATATACGCAGAATAAATCTTGAAATAGCTCCGCTCGATGTTGCCGATTTTATCCGCTTGAAAAACGAAAACCTCGGGACTTTTATCTGTTTTCAGGAAACTTACGATAAAGATATTTACTCGCGGGTGCATCCTTCCGGTCCGAAAAGTGATTTCGAATGGCGGTTGTCGGTTATGGACAGAGCGATGCAGGGTGGGCTTGGCGATGTCGGCATTGGTGCGTTGTTTGGTCTCAACGATTACCGTTTCGAGGTGATTGCTCTTCTTGAACACGCGGCACACCTTGAAAAAATGTTCGGAGTCGGTCCTCACACAATTAGTGTTCCCAGAATTGAACCGGCGGACTGCGCACCGGTTTCGTATAACGTTCCTAACGCAGTATCAGATGATGACTTTAAGAAGATGCTTGCAGTTATCCGCCTTGCCGTTCCCTACACCGGAATAATTTTAACAACACGTGAAAAGGGCGAACTCAGGCGGGAGCTGTTTAAATATGGTGTCAGCCAGATTAGCGCGGGTTCGCGGACTAATCCGGGCGGTTACGCGGATTCTGAAACAGGCAGCCAGTTTTCTTTGGGCGATCATCGGAGTTTGGACGAAGTCATTTCAACACTTATTGATGACGGCTATGTCCCGTCATTCTGTACAGGCTGTTATAGAAAGGGCAGAGTCGGAATGGACTTCATGGACATAGCAAAACCCGGGCTCATCGCTCAATATTGTCTGCCGAATGGGCTTTTCACATTCAATGAATTTTTAAATGATTACGCGTCACCAGAAACAAAATTTAAAGGAAAAATTTTATTAAAAAATCTTTCCGAAAAAATTGAGCCGGAAAATTTGCGAAAACTTACAATCGACAACATACAAAAAATAGATGAAGGAGAAAGGGATATCTATCTCTAAATTTTTATGGAAGATTACATTCGCTATTTTTTTAACGACCCTGAAAAATTAATTCGCCTTGCAGATGAAAAATGCCGTGAAGTTCATGGTGATAAAGTTTATCTGCGCGGGCTTATTGAGTTTTCGAATTTTTGCAGTATGAACTGTCAATACTGTGGAATCCGTTCTGCTAACAGTGCTGTTAAAAGATATCGCTTAACTGCTGATGAAATAATTAATGCAGTAAGCAAAGGCTACTCTAAAGGATTAAAAACTTTTGTACTGCAGTCCGGTGAGGATGATTATTATAGTGACGATATTCTTGAAAAAATAATAATCACAATTAAAGAAACTACCGAGTTTGAAGCGGCTATTACGTTGAGCATTGGTATAAGAAGCAGAGAGAGTTATAGACGTTTGAAAAATGCCGGTGCCGACAGATTTCTAATGCGGTTTGAAACTTCTGACGCTGAACTTTACCGCAAACTTAAAAATGGGCAATCGCTTGAAAAACGGCTGTCGGCAATCCGTACAATAAAAGACCTTGGCTACGAAGCAGGTTCCGGCTTTATGACAGGGCTTCCGGGTGAAACAATCGAGACAATTGTTGACAATGTTCTTCTTTGTAAGGAGCTCGAACTTGACATGATTGGTATTGGTCCATTTATTCCGCATCCCGAAACACCGCTTGGAAATATGCTTAGCGATAATACTAACAACATCGAGAATAACAACAATAATTATAGTGCCATAGACATTGCCTGCAGGGCTGTAGCTTTAACCCGTCTGATGTTACCTCTGGCACATATACCTGCAACGACAGC
>CAYLTM010000055.1:0-7343 GCA_964386495.1 uncultured Leptospirales bacterium | reverse complement strand
AAAACTGGTCGCGAAAAAATGCTTCAGGCTGGCGCCAATGTACTTATGCCTAACATAACACCATTAGAGTATAAAGGGGATTATCTTCTATATCCAGGTAAAATCTGTATCGACGAAGACTTTGACTGTTGTTTGAACTGTTTAACCGCACGAATAGTCAGCTGCAACAAAACAATTGATTTCTCTGTTGCAGGAGCGGTAAGATGAGAATTAAATATAAACTAAGTGAGGATGAACACTATGATGAACAAAACACCTAACGCGAATCGTCTGCATATCGCGATTTTTGGAAAAAGAAATGTCGGAAAATCGAGTCTGATTAATGCAATTTCTAATCAAAATTTATCAATAGTTTCCGAAATTGCCGGTACCACTACCGATCCGGTTTACAAAGCAATGGAAATATTTCCCATAGGTCCAGTAGTCCTGATTGACACGGCTGGTATTGATGACTCCGGTGAAATCGGAGAACTACGAATTAAGAAAACACATCAGGTTATAAAAAAAACAGACCTTGCTCTGCTTGTAATTAATCCTGAACCATTATCAGATTATGACATCACCTTAATTAACCTATTCAAGGATAATAATATTCCATTTATAATTGTGATAAATAAAAGTGATTTGTGTAACTGGACATTATCAGAAATAGATGATTATACTGCAATTAATGTGAGTGCTTTAAATAAATGCGGTATTGATGAATTAAAAAATTTAATCATCAAACATAGTCCGAAATATTTTGAACAACCCTCGTTAATGGGCGACTTAATAAAACCCGGCGACACTGTTGTTCTGGTAATTCCTATAGACAGTGGTATGCCCAAAGGGAGACTCATCCTTCCAGAGGTGCAGACTATTCGAGACATACTTGATAATGATGCTCTAACATACATCGCCAAAGACACTGAATATAAATTCGCTTTGAGCAATTTAAAAGACAAACCTAAAATTGTTGTTACCGATTCTCAAGCGTTTCAGAAAGTTTCTGCTGACACACCTCCTGATATATTGCTTACTTCTTTTTCAATTTTATTCGCACGATACAAGGGTGATTTGGTAAATATGGTAAAAGGAGCAAAACAAATGCGTTCAATAACTAAAGGTGATAAAATTCTAATATCCGAAGCTTGTACTCATCATGCACAGCCGGATGACATTGGCAAAGTCAAAATACCACGCTGGATAAAAGAGTACATTTCCGAAGAAGTCAGCTTTGATTTCTGCAACGGTCGAGATTACCCTGAAAACCTATCCGACTACAAACTGATAATTCACTGTGCCGGTTGTATGTTAAACCGTAAAGAAATGCTAAGCAGAATTGATCAGGCAAATGTAAAAGGTATTCCCATTGTAAATTACGGAATGGCAATTGCATATATGTTTGGTATATTAGACAGAGCCCTTAAGCCTTTTCCAGAGGCGTATCAGGAATGGCAGTCTAAAGAAGTTGTGAAATAAGTATATCGCAGTTAAATATTTTCTATATGACTTTTATTTGGGTTTATTTGGGTTTTTCCAGAAATAGTCCAATATATATACGAGTAAAAATTAAAAGTTAAGAAAAAAAGTCTACTGCACCAAGAATCGTTTTCTCCTTGACCTAATACACCATAGCATTATATTTAATCTATTGAAACACATTCAGGAGGAAAAATTGAAAAATCTGCCAATTGGAATTAACACACTGAAAACAATAATTGAAGAAAACATGGTATATGTTGACAAAACTCATATCGCTCATAAATTATTATCATCACCCGGACGATATTTTCTTTCCCGACCGCGCCGTTTCGGAAAAAGTCTTTTTTTGGATACGCTCAAAGAAATATTCGAAGGTAATAAGGAACTTTTCAAAGGGCTTTATATATATGATAACTGGAACTGGGAAAAGAAATATCCTGTAATAAAAATAGATTTTGCGGCTGGCGGTTTTTTTAGTATAGATTTACTTGAGCAGCAGGTTAAAGACATTTTAAAAAACAATTCGGATCGCTTAGGTGTTCCGCTTATTAATTCTACCAGCCATATGGGTATAATTTTTAAAAATCTCATCATTGATACGCAAAAAAAATTCAACTCAAAAGTTGTTGTACTAATTGATGAATATGACAAGCCGCTTCTGGATAATATCGACAAAACTGAGATGATTATTCCGATTAGAGAATCTTTAAAAAGTTTGTACTCCGTTATAAAAGAACAGGACGCAAATTTGCAGTTTGTCTTTTTAACAGGAGTCAGCAAATTTTCCAAAGTCAGTATTTTCAGCGGGATTAATAATCTTAACGATATTACACTTGATGAGAATTGTGCGACAATATGCGGCTATACGCAAAATGATCTCGAAACCGATTTCGCGGAACATCTTCAGGGTGTCGATTGGGATAAACTCAAAAGGTGGTATAATGGATATAATTTCCTTGGTGAAAAAGTTTATAATCCCTTTGACATATTGCTTTTTATTGATAAAAATAAAACTTTCAAGAACTATTGGTTTGAAACTGGTTCACCGGCATTTCTAATAAAACTGTTTCAAAAAAATAAATACTTTTTGCCTGATCTGAATGATATTGAAGTCGGTGAAGAAATTCTGAGTTCATTTGATATTAACAATATTGAGCTCACAACACTGTTGTTTCAAACTGGGTATTTGACGATCAAAGAAGTTATTAACAAAATGGAGCGGATTTTTTACAAATTGTCGTTTCCAAATCTGGAAGTGAAGACAGCTTTCAGTGAATATTTGATACAGGGTTATACTGATATTACCGAAAACAAATTTCGCTATGAAAAAAGTACTTACGATGCTCTTATTAAAGTCGACCTTCCAGCTCTTAAAACGGCAATCACCCGTCTGTTTGCGGGCATTCCCTGGCGGAACTTCACCAACAACGATCTCCCCGAATTTGAGGGATACTACGCATCCGTGCTGTTCGCGTTTTTCTCAGCTATCAACTGCGATATCATTCCAGAGGACATCACTAATCACGGGCAGGCGGACATGACCGTCAAGCTCGGCGATAATATTTTCGTTATGGAGATTAAAGTTGTCCGCAAGAATGAAACGGGTTCGCCTGACGAAAATAATAACGAAGCACTTGTACAAATTAAGTCGCGTAACTATGCGGAAAAATACCGCGGCATTGCTGATAAGAAAGTTTTCGAGGTCGGGATGATCTTTTCGCAGGAAAAAAGAAACCTCGTACAGTTTGACTGGTTGGAAAGATAAAATTAAGAAATCCTCATCCCCGCCCCTTCTCCTTTAATAAAGGAGAAGGGAGAATATAATCGAAGATGTTAAGCCGAAACTTAGAAAGTATTTTGAAGAATCGTTACACATTGTCTGGATCAGGATTTATGGATTAACTTGATAAAACTGTAATTATTACAAAGATATATTTCTTGACATTGCTACTCTTTTAAATTAAATGCAAATAAGATAAAATAATAAAAGGGCTGATTATGGATAGAATAACAATGAATCCGGCAATATGCGGTGGGAAACCATGTATAAGAAACACAAGAATCATGGTTAAAAATATTCTGGGAATGTTAGCCGGAGCATATACTATTGAGCAGATTATTGTAGAATACCCTGAACTCACAAAGGATGACATAATCGCTTCTCTCAATTATGCCTGTCGGGTTATTGACGAAGAAAAAGTTTACTTTAGAGAAGCTGTTTGAAAATATTACTTGATCAAAATATTCCAAAGCGAGTGAAAACTTGGCTTTTGCAAAACAAGGCTGATATCGAAGTGCTTCATACATCTGAGATAGAATTATCAACATCGGAAGACTCCGTAATATTTGAAAAAGCTCAAGAATTAGAAGCTGTGTTGATTACTTTCGATGAAGATTTTTCGGATACACGATTGTTTAATGAAAAAAATTCTGGTATAATTAGATTGAATGTATGGCCTACTACAGTTGAATCTGCTATTGATGCTTTAACCAGATTGTTTGAACAAGTTTCTGACAATGAGATTGTTGGTTCATTAGTAATAATAGATAGAAAAAAAATCAGAATTCGTCGATTATAAAAGTAGCAATTTTATATTTTATTAGAATAATATTTTCATTTCCCCCAACGCCCGCATAGTTACGCAAAATCTGCGTAACTATGCGGAAAAATACCGCGGCATAGCCGACAAAAAAGTTTTCGAGGTCGGAATGATCTTCTCGCAGGAAAAAAGAAACCTCGTACAGTTTGATTGGGAAGGGTGAATCATGAATGAAAAATGACAAATGAAGAATGAAAAACGCAAATGATTCTTATAACTACCACAACCTGAAGGTTGCGGTTCACTACAAGAGAAAATTTATTCTCCTCCTTCACGCCTTCTCACAAATTTAATATTCATGAATTATGCAATGTAATTCTATTTTTCTCTGATCTTTTCTTTTATTACCTGGGCTGTTTTTTTTAGCTGCTCATCAATTATTTTTTCGATTTCAGCCGTAAAATTATCATCTATTTTTTGTGTGGGTTTGTTGCAGTAGAAAAGCGAATATGGCAAAATATTAAGAATTTCAGTCAGTCTGTTTAGCAATTCAGCAGAAACAAATTTATCCCCAATTTCGATATTGGACAAATGTTTTGATGATATCTCAAGTTTTTCAGCGAGCTGTTCTTGGGTTAATCCAGATTTCTTTCTATACTTCTTTATATTTTCCCCAAGAATTTTTCGAACATCCATTTTAAACCCAGCTACTTTAATCGGTTATATGTTAACATTAACACAGATTGCACATATTAGGATATTTTTTTCAAATGATATGTACTAAATTTTAATATAATTTACTATTCCAAATAAATAAACCATCTACAAGATAGAATTTATTGAAAAATAAACCTAATAGATTGAAATAATATTGACTTTTAATATCAATTCGTAAATATGTACCCTATAAGTAGAATTATATTGATAATATATATTTAACAGATGGAGTATTTATGAAAAGTAAAGTATTCGCTTATGTTCTTTGGTTAATTGGGATTTTTGGAATTTTAGGATTCCATAGATTTTATTTAGGTAAAATCGGAACTGGATTGATATGGTTTTTTACAGGTGGTGTTTTTGGTATTGGTGCTCTAATCGATTTATTTACTTTAGCAGGACAGGTTGATACCTTCAATGTGATAAAAGCGCAGGTTCACTCGGCAAATAATTATATGAATAAAAGTGCAAAATGAATTAAACAAATATTTGAGAGGGGTCAGTATTTTGAAATATCATCGGTTTCTTGAATGACTTTGTTATGAGTTACATTTAATAATCTGCAACTTCAAAAGTATCTTTCTGGAAACCATTGTTTGGCAATATCCCCCTGTGTCAGCGTAGTTGTCGCCTAATAAATAATAAAAAAGGAGACAATAAATGGAGCACACAGAAGGATTTAAAAAATCAGTGATTGAAAAACTCTTAATGCCCGGGAGGCAAAGTAGTAATACTATATCTTACTACTTATAATTATGGAGAAAGATTATGAAAAATATTTTCGTTGCTGCTGTATTGATTTTATCAATATCTTTTATTTATGCTAACGATGATGATCCGGATTATGGTGAAACAACAGACCAAGTTTCTAATGAGCTAAACGATGATTTGAAAATAATCAATTCAATTTATTCGGTTTTCAGTTCAACTCTTCCGGATTTTAATGATTCAAATGCCCTCTCACAGAAAAAAGAAAAAGATTTTCTTAAATCATTAAAAGATGTCAATGTGCAATATAAAGGGAAAGCAATTAAATTCAACTATGCTTATCTTCAAGACGACTATCCTGAGGAAGTCATAACACCCAACGGCAAACTAAAAGCAAATAAAATGATTAATGAATTAAAAAAGAATCCACAGACAAGTTCGCTAATTACGCTATTTGGTGAGGATCCCGAGAAAAACTTCTTTTTGAAATATCTTCTTTTTTCCGAGTTAAGTAATTGCAAAGATTGCTTTAAGAAAACCGGTAGGTATATTGGAAAGTTCAAAATTGGTCTTTATAATCCCGATTACCCTTTTAGAATCGCCCATATTATTAAATTCTACAAAAGTAATGATGAATTATTAGAAATTTCGAAGGATATAAGTGTGGCAATAGAGGGGAAGGTAATCATTATCGATTCTTCCAGGGATTCCAATGATCTTAATATTTACATTGAATAAGCATTGTTCATTTTTCTATTAACAGTATCTCTATCCGTGTACAATCTATCATAAATGTATATATACTCCCATTCTGAGAATATACATACATTTTAAGGAACCAAGCGATAAAACAGAAGAAGAGAAAAACAGGAAATAATACGAATTGCTAAAAAAAACAAAATACAAGTTTTTACAACTTTTGGAGAACTTGATCTTTGTCGTAAAAATAATAAATGTGGACAAGTAAAATTTGATAATTATTTAGAAACAATACTCTCAGATAATAATTCTATCGATACAGACTATAAATATTTAGATGATAATGGCATAAAATATGTATATTCTAGTCTTTCTAATCCATATTTCGATTTCTGGATGTGTCGCATAATTGAAGGTAACGACCAGGTAGTGTTTGATATTTTCAATGACATAGTAAATCATTATGAAAAATAGATTTGATACATACCGCAGGTACTCCTCTGTCAACGGTATCTTCTGTGAATAAAAAAAAACGAAGAAAGGTGATCTTCCCGCTCTTGAAAAAACAGTTACTCGCCTTTTCGCAGGCATTCCCTGGCGAAATTTTACCAACAATGATCTCCCGGATTTTGAAGGTTACTACGCATCCGTGCTGTTCGCGTTTTTCTCAGCCATCAACTGCGATATCATTCCAGAGGACATCACTAATCACGGGCAGGCGGACATGATTGTCAAGCTCGGCGATAACATTTTCGTTATGGAGATTAAAGTTGTCCGCAAGGATGAAACGTTTGATGAAAGTAATAACGAAGCACTTGCACAAATTAAGTTGCGTAACTATGCGGAAAAATACCGCGGCATCACCGACAAAAAAGTTTTCGAGGTCGGAATGATCTTCTCGCAGGAAAAAAGAAACCTCGTACAGTTTGACTGGTTGAAAAGATAAAATTAAGAAATCCTCATCCCCAGCTCTTCTCCTTTAATGAAGGAGAAGGGATTCTTGAAGAGAAATATTTTTCGTACAAAAACCCTCTCCCTTATCAATTCATCAAAAGGGGAGAGGGTGCACGGAGTGCGGGTGAGGGCAAAAGAAGAATCTTTCATCAGAATAACTTAACAAACTTTATGAACTTTATGAACTTTATGAACTTTATGAACTTTATTAACTTTATTAACTTTATTAACTTTATTAACTTTATTAACTTTATTAACTTT
>CAYLTM010000054.1:13281-21772 GCA_964386495.1 uncultured Leptospirales bacterium | reverse complement strand
AATCAATAAATCGATAGTTTATTTGATTAGCAATTGTCGATTTAAGAATAGTGTTTAAACTGGCAATAATATGTATATGATATATTTTCGTAAGGTTTTCCAACCGAGACGCGAGATTAACTGAATCCGAGATTACTGTTCCTTCAAACCTCTGTGTTTCACCGATTATCCCAAGCATTAACTCACCAGTATGAATACCAATTCCGACATTGATAGGTTCATAACCAACCGAAGCTCTCTGCGAATTATAAAGTTTTAAAATCTTAATCATGCCGATAGAAGCTTTAATAGCATCATCAGCCGATTCAGGATAAAGTGCCATAATGCAATCACCAATATACTTATCAATAAAACCTCTATTTTCTCGAACAACTGGACATACAATACTGAGGTATGAATTTAAAAAACGAAAATTTTCTTCAGGTGTCATTTTTTCTGATAGTGTTGAAAAATTTCTTATGTCATTAAACATAATTGTCATGCTGCCTTTTACCTGGTCGCCAAGTTTAACATCTACGATACTTTTTTTACCGAGATTATTAAGAAACTCTATCGGTACAAAACGCGCATTTGCATTTTTGAGTTCTTCAATTTTATTAGAAGATTGACGATTCTCTTGGTCATATTTTTTAATATGCTTAACCATTAAATTAAAACTTTGACCAAGATCTTCAATCTCATCACGAGATCTAATATCGATCTCAACATCATAATTTTTATTCGCCACTTCCCAAGAAAATTTTCGAAGTTTTTTCACAGATTTTAACATGTAATATGTTAGCAAGGTAAGAATTGTCCAAAAGAAAACAAGAGCGAAAATAATTCTTTTAAAAACCGCAGTTTGGACTTTTCTCTCTATTTCTTTACGTATTGCAAGATTAGAACTTATCTCGACAATACCGGTAATTTTATTATTATGATCTCTTAAAGGTGCTATGGCTGATAACCAATCACCTTGTTCAGCCTTATAATATTTTGAACGAGTTTTACCATCTTTATATGTGTCAAGATACCAGCTCTTGACGGGATATGGGTAGAGAAAACTGTAACCGGACAAATCAGTTACAAAAAAGTTATCACCGATTTTTTTATAAACAAATATTGAAATATCTTTATTCCATTTATCAGAATTATTATGTACTAATTGATTCATTTGTTCCGATAGTTTCAAAAAATCTTTCGATTTAATATCACTCATTGCATTGAGACCATATAATAGTGTTCCATCAATAACGGATGAAGCAGTTTGAGCAAGGGATAAATAGTGTTTTTCTCGTTCAGTATCGGTTGTTTTCGCCACTGTTTTATAAACATAGGACGAAATAAAATAAACGCTCAAAATTAAAACCATTCCAAACACAATCGCATTTTTCAACAAAAGCGGGATTCTTCCATTAAATATAATCATATAAATAAAAAATAAATTATTAATTAAACATAGTAATAACAAAAACAGCAATACCCATTGTAAAAATAATAAAACACGGTCTGTATAACATATTTCAGCGTCGGAAATTATTTTTACCGCTCCGGTTGAAGGATTAACAACAATAAAGTTGTTTCTGTACTTTTCAACTGCCAATATTTGACCATTAAGATAATTATAATAATTTATTAATCTCCTTGGATCATTATCATCAAACTTTAAATCCGCAAATTTATAATATTCATATGCATAGTTATTTTTAACCATTATAATTCTTTGGCCAAAAAGATCATTAAAAATTATGTTATAGTTTTCATCCAATTCAATAGGATAAGGAAATATATTTCCTAAAGAATTCAGATTATTGATTAAATATTCTTCAGAATTCCCTTCTTCATTAATGCGATAAAACTTTCCAGAACCGGTTACATAATAAATATTACCCGGAATATATCCTCTTATATCTCCTAATGATTCACTTAGTTTTAACGAAATAATTTTTTCCAATTCCTTGCTTTGCAGGTTTTTAGAGTATAAAACTAATTTGCCAGGCTCTTCATAGTAGTAAAAAAATAAATTATTATCAATTACATTTATATAGGGAATCATAAATGAGAAAATAAACTCACTATCGATTTTAGCTCGATATATTTCGTCATATTCAAATCTTACGGGAGTTGAAATGTAATTACCGTTCGAGTCATATATTTGAATATCAATACTCTCAACAATATTATCATCAATGTTAGAAGAATAATTCAACAAGTATATGCTGCCTGATTCATCAATAGCTCCAAATGAAAAAAGGTTGAGCTTTCCTACACCTCTTTCTCCACCGGTTACGGAATATATAAGCTTCCCATCAGAATCGATTTTCATAAGTCGTCTTTTGCCATCTTTAGTATTATCAAAAAGATAATAATTTCCAGACTTGTCTCCATATACACTGTTAGGATAATTAAATGTCACTCTATCCTGTAATGGATTTGTTAAATCAAGAAATGAAAGATGGTTGTTTTTAGTTAAAAAGAATAATAAAAAACCAAGAGCAAACGACATAGTCGTGGTAATTATTATTGCATTAATTCTGCTGGCCATGATTAATCGACCTTAAATTTTAGATTGGATATTTGAATACATCATTCAAAGATCCATATCCAAGCACCAATTAATTACTACTCAATGTAAAGCATTTTTTAAAATTTAAACCGAGCCATACATACATAACTATACTTAACTATGCAATAATCCATTTAAATGGTAAAATTTACAAATTTCCTTCGAAAATCTCAACTTTTTTCCTTAATTATCGATTTTCCATCGTATATATTAATAGAGGGTTATTTTTCTACAAATCTTGCGCCCCCTTCAAAAAATAGAAATCGGAGTTTATTATGATTAAATCATCGGTTAATATCAACATCGGTAAATTATCTTTACTTGAGAATTTTTCGGAAGTCAATGAGTTGTCGGTTAGTGAAGTTGTTACGCTCTTACTGAGGAAAATTTTAGAAGATGGGAAATATTCCGCGAAAAAGTTCCACGCGGTGAAGTATCAGGAGGTTGATCCTGACAAAAATTGGGAGACGCAGACTGTTTATTTCGAGGATGTTGATTATGAGTTTTTTACTGATATGCGGAAATTTTTCAAGGAGTCTGTGTCTTTGCTTCTTTCTAAAGCCATTGATCTTTTTCTGGACACAATCCTCTCCGAAGTCGAAGAGATTTTGCTTAACTACGCCGACTCAGACTGGGATATTCGTAGAGATGATGTTGAAGTGGGAGCGATTTGGATAATTTATTGGATAAAACCAGGAAAACACCAGAGAAAATAGCCGCACCGCTATTACAAACCACAACAACACAAACCAACAAACAACCAACCCAGCCGGTTTAGAGACAGCCGCGTCCAGCTAACGTTTACCATACAACCCAGCCTGACAGACTACTATATGTTAGGCCGCTTACTAGGAACATACAATATTTTACCCGGAAACTAATTTACAAAAATTGGTTTTACCAAAAACACATTGTCAATCAGCTTTCACAATTTCCGTTTTACCATTCGGATGAATAATAAAAACTTCTCCTACCGGCTTATCGTTTTTCCAATGAGATTTCATTATTCGCCCATCGTTAGTCGGAGCAGTTAGTGTTCCTTTACCTTCTCTTAGGTCATTAGCCCATTCACCTTCATAAATAGAACCATCATTGAAATAGAAAATACCAAATCCACTTTTCATATCATTAACGAAATTACCTTTAAATTTTCCCTTACCGATATAGGTGCAATCAACAATACCTTGCATTGATCCTTTTACCCAGGTACCTTTGCAAGACGATTTATCAGGAAATATTATTTCTCCAATTCCATTTCTAATTCCTCCTAAAAATTCACCAATATATTTACCCCCATCATCATAGATAATTGTTCCATACCCTTCGAACTTATCTTTCTTCCACTCACCATCATATTTATCATTACCCTTAAAAATCATGACACCTTTGCCATCTCTCTTGCCATTTTTCATGTCACCAGCATAAATTGATCCATCTAAATAATAAATAGTTCCCTTCCCATCAGGTTGCCCATTTGCGAAATCTCCAGTGTATTTTTTACCATTTGGCAAAATGTATGTTCCGATTCCATTCTTACAATTACCTACAACACATCCGGTTTCTTCTTTACAATTAATCGTATTTATGCAAAATACGATTGATAATATACATATTATTGTTTTCATTCATTTCTCACTTATAAAGTATTATTTTCCAGCATAAAAATACTTTGCTCTAATCGTAATTATAATATATGAATAAATTTTTTGAATAATTAGTCAATTGAAAAATCATCTGTCACCATATGTGAGATTTCAATCACTCAACTACGAGGTTCCCATTTAACAATGAATTTTCAACAAAACTATTCCCAATTCCAACTAAGCCCCTTGTTAAAGGGGCAGCCGGTAGGCGGGGATTGCCACAAAAAAACCCGCCTTGCGGCGGGTTTAACTTACTTCATGTTTTCATCTTCAATGACTTTAATGTCTTTTATGCAATTGCGTAGAAATTCTTTCCATTCGTCGGTAACACCGTCACCCAATGTCGCGTCCATCCATTTATCAATAATTGGACAAGCATGCTGAACTGGGGTCAGCCATTCCGCGAGAACGAGACAGTTGCAGTCATTGACAGCTTTTGCTTTTTCAGCAGTATACAAACATACAGCATGTACAGGATATACTCCTTTAAATTTAGCTGCTGTAATAACACTGCCGGCTCCGGTACCGCAGATAATTATTCCTTTGGAATACTTTCCTTCGGAGATAGCTTTCGCTACAGCCGCCGCTGCTTTATGATACGGAACAAATTCGCCGTCAGCCTTCATACCAAGATCATCAACTTTAAAACCTTTTTTTTCAAGATGCTCGATAACACCCTTTTTCAGAGTTAGTCCGGCTCTTGTACAACCTATTGCAATTGTTTCCATCAATTATTCTCCGTTATTTTTTATAAGACTTCGCCGCGGCAACAATGTGCTTAGGGCTGATTCCCAAAGTATCAGAAAGATAATCAAGCTCGCCGACTTCTCCGAATCTGTCCTGTGCGCCCAATCTGATAACCTTTGCAGGGAATTTCTCACAAAGAACTTCGCAAACCGCTCCGCCAAGTCCACCAATTACGCTTTGATTTTCTACTGTCAATACCGCACCTGTCTTTTTTACAGACGCGACCAATGTATCTGCGTCAAAAGGTTTTACCGATGGATAGTGGATCAGCTCAGCGCTAATACCCTGCTTCTTCAATTCTTCAACAGCTTCGATAGCATAAGATGTTGTAAATCCTGTAGAAACAATTGTTAAATCTTTACCTTCTACCAGTACTTTAGCTTTGTCAGGATTAAACGTGCAGTTTTCATCAAAAATCTTTGGCATCTTTTCTCTTATAAGCTGAAGATATGTAGGTTTTTTCTCTTTCGCCATAAATTTCATTACAGCTTTTAACTCATAAACATCAGCCGGAGAGTAAACTCTCATATTCGGCATTGCTCTCATAATCGCGAGATCCTGAAAACACATATGTGTTCCGCCGTTCATAGTAGCGGTGATTCCTGGTGCTGTTCCGACAATTTTAATGTTGTTATTCGCGTATGCTCCGGAAATAGTCGACTGGTCATAGGTTCTTCTTCCAGCAAAACATGTAAAACTTGCAGCGAAAGGGATTTTGCCTTCGTTAGCAAGACCCGCCGCAATGGTTACCATGTTGGCTTCAGCGACTCCAACATCGATATAATTATCTGGAAAAGCATCTTTAATTTTTGGAAATGTTCCTGACGCTTTACCAAGGTCAGACTCCATACATATTACATTACTATCTTCTTTCATCAACTCTATTAAAGTATCTGCATACACAGCTCTCATTTCTAAATCGTGAAGACTCATTTTTTACTCTCCTATTACTTTCATATTTTATTAGTTCGAATCAATACGGCAACTTGATCTTAGCTGCATCGCCTAGACCATCAATCAATTTCTGATGAGCAGCCGCATCCGGAACCTTAACATTGTGACTCGCAACCTGTCCTTCATAACAAACATTGCCCTTAGATTTCACAGTGTGTGCAATTATCATAGCCGGTTTACCCTTCACAGCAATTGCTTTATTAATAGTCGTATAAATATCATCCCAATCATGACCATTCATTTCAAATACTTCCCAGCCGAAAGCTCTCCATTTTCCTGCAAGAGGTTCAAGGGTATTTATCTCATCAGTAGTGCCGTCAATCTGCATTTTATTATAGTCTGTAATTGCCACAAGATTATCAATTTTATTATGGCCAGCGAACATTGCAGCTTCCCATACCTGACCTTCCTGAGACTCACCATCACCAATAATACAAAACACATTTTTATTATTCTTTTTCATCTTACATGCCATTGCGATGCCGATTGAAGCAGATAAACCCTGTCCAAGTGATCCAGCAGTCATGTCTATTCCCGGAGTTCTTATCTGATCGCAATGAGAAGGAAGTCTGGTTCCCGGTTTGTTAAGCGTTGGAAGCCAATCTTTAGGAAAGTATCCTTTATAAGCTAGCGCAGTGTACAATACCGGTCCTGCATGTCCTTTCGACAAGATCAGCCTATCTCTGTTCTCCCATCGTGGTTCTTCCGGTTTCACATCTAGTATACGATAATACAAAGAGATGATAATTTCTACGAGACTAAGAGCACCGCCGATATGACCTGAACCGGCTTTGCAAATTATGTCTGTAATAACTAAACGCATTTCTTGTGCAAGTGCGTCTAACTGTTCTTTACTGTCAATTTTCCCATTACTCATTTATAATCCTCCAAAAATAAATTTATTAGACAATTAAATCGTTATCGATTTATAAGTCAACTATTTTAAAAATTAATTTTAACATTTTCACCAATAATTCCCTGAAACGCGCCTCTAGTTGCCTGAACCGAATCGGGATGACAAATCATCCATTTATTCCGCATCCACAGCAGTCTTGCTTCCTGATCACAGAAGGAATTTCCTCTTTCAATAGGCGCATTTGTTCCTTCAGGAAGAGTAATCAACGCAACAAAACCGGTTTCGACAGGATTCATTGGAGCAAAATGAAGCGTCGACGCAAAAAGCTCGACAGTCTCACCTTCCGCAAGATAAAATCCTTCGACAAGACTTGAATCATACTTATTGTCTTTAATATCAAAAAAACTTCCGACCAGCAAAAATATCGGAGTAACAGCTGTTATTACTTCACTGCCCTTGTGATACTCAAAAGAATTCATCGTATTATTCCAACCGATACACCAGCCAATCTGGATAGGCATATCGCCATAAACATATTTCTGTATGGAGTTTTTTATAGCCAAAGATTCCAGATCAGGAATTGACCGCTCATAAGCTGTTCCGGTTTCCGGCATTTTAACAGTTTTTTTTGATTTTACTATTATATCCGAAAAATCAAATCCGGTAATTGTTCTGCCGTATTTAGCAAATTCTTTACTTTTTGTATCGCCGATAAATATTCCAAGTGATGAATTTTTCATTTTAATTGTATTTGTCATATATTTTTAAAACCTTCAAACATTTGTTTATAATTGGAACCTTCGCGGTAAAATACTGCCGGTTGTCCGATTGGAGCCTCAACGGTATGAATACCTCTTCCGTAAACTTTTCCAGTCCACACATGTACCCATCTATCATCAGGTAAATACACCTTAATCTTCTTTCTGCCTTTTTTATAAATCGGTGCCACGAAAAGATCCGGACCGTACATATACTGATACATGTATTTATGCAGATTCTGATCTGTTTCATAATGCAGATAAGGATGTCTCATTAGAGGGATGCCTTTTTCGACATATTCATTTCCAATCGCTATATGATAATCCTTCATTGCCACAAACAATTTTGACATTTTTGCGAAATGAGCCAAGGTTTCCTCATCTGAATTATACTGCCAGTTTGCCTCAGGTTGATTACCTTCGTGAGTTCGCATTATCGGTGTGAAAACTGACTGCTCAGTCCATCTCATAAATAATTCCTTCGATCTCTTAACACCGACGATAGCTACTGTGGTATAACCGCCGATGTCTGAATGAGTAAAACCTATACCGCTGAAACCCAGTGATAAACCGGCTGGGATTACAGTCGCAAGTCCATCATCCATACTCCAGTTAACAAGCTGATCACCTGCCCACATTGCCGTTGAATATCTTGATGTACCTGTATAGCCAGCTCTCATAAAAAAACAAACTTCACCCAATTTACCGCATTCTTCAAGGGCTTCCCTATTCACTTTTGCCCACAAAACCGGGAACATATTATGTACCTTTTCCGCATTTTCCCCGGAATGCAGAACACTATCAGTTGGAAGGTATTCACCAAAATCACACATCCAACCATGTAAACCGAAATTAATCATATTTTCTTTAATGATATTTTTAATCCAATTATAAGCCGCAGGATTAGTTAAATCAACTATAGCTGCTGGAAAAGTTGTAATATACACATGATAATCACTGCCGTCCTTCTTCTTGACACAATAACCTT
>CAYLTM010000054.1:9608-13271 GCA_964386495.1 uncultured Leptospirales bacterium | reverse complement strand
AGTCATCCGGTATCGGAGCATTAGGATCATCGGTTGTGCCAATTGCAAGAAATGGATTAATATATCCGAGAAATTTCACATTTTCCGAATTCACCTTTTTCATAAAATCCGGCAACCCAGGATACAGCTTTGGATCATATTTCCAGTTCCACATAAGTTGTTTGCCGAAAGAAGTTATTCTTCTGCCTTCCCAGTCCTGTGCCCACAACGCACCAACCTTAACACCGGCGTTCTTCGCATCATCAAGTTTTTTCGCTACAGCGTCTGTACCACCCTGAACTCCAAGCCAAACACCATCATATGTCCACTCTGGAAGTTTAGGCTGCCTGCCAAGGTAATCCGTTAACGATTTTAATACATCGAAAGCTTTATCGCATTTATCGAAAATAATCTTATCTGGAACTTCCCATGACTGAAGCATATGATAATTTTTCGCGGTAAAATCAAACTCTGAATAAGAAGTTGTTTCCATATGATAAAAGTAATTATCGGAAGAAACAAATGTCGGCTGCGGAAAATAAGTTGAATACCATGTACCGCCTGCACCGTATTTCATATTTGCCAGGAAAGTTATTAAATCCTTACCACGGCCGACTCCCTGCTCTTCAACGAAAATCGGCATATTTCTACCTTTCATATCAAGGACAGAATATTGTTCACCGCACCCGTATATATGTTCATTCGATCTTGTTTCAAGTTTTATCCAAAATCTGTTATATTCCTTATCATAATTAAAAAAAGATATTTCCAAACGGTTATAAACCTTTTGAAAAGTAATATCAATTCTGCCGTTAAACGAGATCTCAACTTTATAATCGTTATTCGTTCTGACAGAAAACTTCGAACAGCCTATTTTTTTTTGCAGATCATCCTTAACAGTAAAAGAACCATGAGAACACTTGTATGACGGTATCCCTTTCCCCAAATATACAGAAGGATCTTTAATTGAATGTTTCATCACCAGAAAGTTATTAAAAAACAACGAAAACGAAGAATCATTAAAATCCAGTTTTATCATATTAATCTCCTTAAAAAATTACTTGATATTTTATCTTAAAATGTTATCAAGACACCAGCAGTATTGAATTGAAATTATAAATCAATAATAATATTAAAAATTAGAAAAAAAATTTATTATGCAGGCGGTATTATGGCATTCGGAAAAAAAATATCTCAAAGAAAAAGAAATAAACAGAATCTGGTTATTGATCTTTTTAGAAAAAACGAATATCTTTCGAAGGCTCAGGTGAAAAATCTTGCCGGTTATTCAATGGACACAATTATTTCAATTTTTGAATCTCTAATAAAATATAACCTTATAGTTGAAACAGACGGAGAACAGAAACCTCTTGGAAGAAAAGCGGTTTTTTACCAATTAAATTCAGAAAAAAACCTTTATGTTGGAATAACATTTAATCAATCGGGAATTTACACAACATTAATGAGCTTTTCCTACGAAGTTATTGATTCATTCACTACTGATTTGCCTGTGAATATTACAAAAGACATCTTTTTAGAGCTTTTCGCCCTTCACAATAAAGACTTTTTCCAGGATAAGAGTCACTATTCAAAGGATATTAAAATGGTTGGGTTATCAATCCCCGGAAACATAAACAACAATACTGGAATAATGAAAAACTACACACTGCTGCCTTTTTTGGAAAATGTAAATTTCAAAGAAATAATAAATGATATATTTCCGGATCATGAGGTGATTATAGAGCATAATATAAAAAGTATGACATCGTATTTTCTATCCAATAAACAAATGATCGATGAAAATCGTCTGATTTTGTACATTTCAGTCCGTTCAGGAATTGCTTCAGGTATTATTTACAATGGAGAAATTTTTCCAGGAAAAGGCGAGTTTGGACATATAAAGGTTACTGATGAAGACAGAGAATGTATATGCGGCAGAAAAGGTTGCCTCGACCTGTATTTTTCATTTAACAGCATTTACGAAAGTCTGAAAAACATAATCAATTTCAATAATCTCGATAGACCTATGAATGTCATTATTTCAGAATATAACAAAGGTAATCCCGAAGTTACAGAAATGATTCAAAAAGGATACAAACTTTTCACTTCCGCGATAATCGATACAGTCAACATCCTCAATCCGGATCTGGTAATTCTATCAGGACAGGTATTATCTGTATTTGACGATCCGATAGCGGAATTGGAAAGAAACGCAAAAATAATTTTCCAAGATAGCGGTTTTGTTGATCACTTCAGCAAGACAAAATTCACCTATGAAAATCTTGGTTCCGACATTTCCTCGAAGGGAATATGCTATTCGATGATAAAATCCCATTGGGATTACATAACTGAATAATATGTAAAATAATTATGAAAAAAAATAAAATATGCCAAGTGTTATTAAAATCATTACTGCTTTTATAACGTTTCTGAGTATTTCCCTCGATCTAGTGGTCATCCATCCCTCATTTATTCACTATCATTTATCAGCCGCTCTTCAGCGGCATACAATCATTATGCGGCATTTATTTCCAGCTATTCAGATATATCGCGAAAGCATTATTTTTCTCGGAATTTTTGGATAAAAACTCTTTCAAATTATTAATTATATGCTCTTCTTCAATAATTGTTATCTGTCCGGTTATAACCCTTGTACGCAAAAACACCAGATATGTATCCAGAACATCGCAGGTGCAATAATCATTAATTTCTTTTATTCTGCCGTCTTTATAATACTGATGAACATCGCTTCCCTTAATGTCCCCTTTTCCAGGAATACCGATTAATTTCGATAAAAGATTTAGACCGCCCGCAACCTTCATGTTTCCATTATTTGAAAAAAACTCCTGCAGATCAATATGTTTCGCTCCGCCCCGGAATCTTGTGCCGTATTTATCAGTGTAGTGTTTTTTCGCCGCATAACCATATTTATAACCCATAAGCTCCATCAGTGGAACATCAAACCCCCTGCCGTTGAAAGTTATAAGCACAGCATCGCTATTCTGAACTTCCAGCATATACCAGAACTTTCTTATCATGTCCTCTTCACGGAAGTCCGGTGCATCGAACGACTGAACCTCAACAAGATTAAAATCTTCATCAGCTTTACCTACGACAATACATATAGGCCGTTGAAAGGTAACAGGAATGAATGCTGAATGATTATTTGTTATATGCATCATTTCGTTTCCGAGTTTTTCAATAGCGGCATCAATAGAAATATCATCATCATGATATTTCACATTTTTTATTAATTCGCCATTTGGAACCGATTCAACATCAACGATTAGATATTTTATTTTAGAATCAGCCATTCACTTCTCCATTTTTCATCAATGAAAGAATTTTGTCTTCCATCTGAAACATTCTTTTTTCTTCAAATTTAGAAATCTCATGATCGTACCCTATCAAATGAAGAATAGAGTGGACAACAAGCCTTTTAACCTCATCAGGAAAGGTTACTTTATATTCAGTCGATTGTTCGAGTGCTTTTTCAAGCGACAAATACACATCACCGAGAAATTTACATCCAGAATCTTCCATACCTGGAAAATCATCTTCTTCTGTAAAGGATATTACATCTGTCGGATAATTTTTGTTTCTATATTGATTATTAATTTCCTGAATATAAGTGTTATCTGTAACAATATAATTCACGGTGAATCCGTTCAATTCCAAATGTTT
>CAYLTM010000054.1:467-9598 GCA_964386495.1 uncultured Leptospirales bacterium | reverse complement strand
ATTATAAATAGTTTATCATCTTGATACTAAGAAAATAATGTCTTTAATGTTTTTTTTACTGAGAGACTTATACGGGAGCTTTATTCCACCCTCACAAAAAATATTTATATCATTCTTTATTTTTATTTTCAAGGTCTTTAATGTCCTCCTTATCAGGATACTCAATCCTTGTGTGGAATATACCGTTTAAAACCCTCAAAAATGCTTTCTGAATATTATTAAGATCACGCATAGTCAAATCACTGTATTCGAGATCTCCGTCATTCAGCTTATTATAAATCAATTTTTTCACCATCGTTTCAAGCTTAACATAGGTAGGTTCTTTAACCGACCTGGAAGCCGCTTCAACCGCGTCTGCAAGCATTACAATTGCGGTTTCTTTAGAACGAGGTTTCGGTCCGGGATATTTAAAATCATCTGGATTAACCGTTACATCGCCGTATTTTTGTGCTTCTTCAAGAGCCTGATGATAGAAATACACCATTAAGCTGTCTCCATGATGCTCTTGAATAAAATCTATCACACTTTGAGGAATTTTATTTTCCTTAGCTATTTGGATACCTTTTTCCACATGACTAATTATTTTTTTACAGTAGTCCAGTGGATTTAAATTGATCTTTGCATTATCGCTTTTATTTTCGATATACAATCGTGGGTTATCTATTTTTCCGATATCATGATAGTAACTTCCAACCCTGGCAAGAAGATAGTCCGTATTGAGTTCCTTACATGCTGTCTCAGCAAGATTAGCCACCATAATGGAATGATTATATGTTCCCGGTGCTTTTATAAGCATTCTTTTAAAAATAGGAGCGTTTAAATCAGCTAGCTCTAATAGTTTAAACCTTGTCGTAAGACTGAAAAGACTTTCAAATATTGGGAAAAGACCCATTACAGCAATACAGTTGCCGATGCCGGATATAAATGCTAGTCTTATATTCTGTAGTATTACCGCGGCACTAAGTTCTTCCATAAGACTAATTGCAATTATCAACAAAGAATTTACCAGCGATAAAATGAATCCACTTTTAATAAAATCTATCCTTTTTTCAATATCCTTTGTACCGAAAATACTTACCAGCGAGGAACTAATCGCTATTGTCAAAGTCGCGTAATTCGCCCCAGAAATAGTCACGGAAAAAAATATAGCATATGAACCTATAAGCAGGGCCATTGGGACATTATACAATATTGCCAGCATCATAGTAATAAACGGTATTGGAAGTAATAGAGAAAATACGATTTTATCATCCTGCATACTAGTTGTTTGATAAATAATATACGTATATATGAAAAACATTACCAGCAGTAAAGTAATAATCAACGGTGCTTTATTATCTGGATTAACCGACTTTCGAATATCTGTAAAAAATATCGCGAAAATAATAAGAAAAACAAACTGATACAAAAATATTCCAAAAAGATAATTTAGATGAAATTTACTAGAATGCTCATTCAGCACTTTTATAACTTCAAAAGTCAAGGTTGTAATCGCGTCGCCCTCCCGAACAATTACCTGTCCCTTTTTCAACTTTCCGACAACTGGTTTTACAGATTCTGAAGCCTTCGCGAGTCTCTTCTTAGTTTCCTCCGCGTTGAAACGCATATTTTGAACAACTAGGCTTTTAGTAATAACCAAAAGAGCATTTCGTTGAGCTGTTGGAAATTTTTCGACTAATTTCGAAAATCGTATCAACAGCGTCTTATTGACTTCTTCAACCGTTTTAATACTTTCAAGCTTCTTTCGTTCTTCAACAAATTCGTAATCAAGTGAAACCGTGCGTATCGAAACATTATTATTCTGAATTCCTAATGGATTATCATACTTATCTTCCAGAACCCCGTTGGAATATATTTCATTTAGAATTTCAATTACGACTTTCCGTAAAATTTCAGGATTTTCATAAGATATAAAAGCGGATAACGCTGCGGCATCGTACTGCATATTATCAGGCAGAGATTCAAGCAGCATCGATACTTTATAGTTATTATCATCCGCCAAATAAGAAGCAGATGTTAAATAATTTTTAATATAATTAAACAGCAGATTAACCTGTTTTGTCTTTTCATCCAAAACAGTTTTATTCATATCAAAAACTAAGGAAACCGTTTCCTGTGCTCTCATTTTTTCAAATTCAGTCTGGCTATTAATAGTGTATTCAATATCCCATGGAACTCTGATATCGGAAAGAGCTATATCTCCAATATTGTAATTATAGGTTTTGCCGACAATATTGAGTGACAATAAAATAGTTGAGGTTGTTATTAGAATTATTACCAAATAAAATGAACTCTTATTGTTTGAGTTTTTAAAAAATTCTATAATACGTTCATAAAATGTCAAAATAATATTTTTCATTTACACAACCTGCGGCTACTTTTCTTCTTCTTGTTCATAAGCGTTGACTATTTTTTCAACAATCGGGTGTCGGCATATATCGTCTCTGGAAAATTCAACAAAACTAATTTCTTTGATATTTCGCAACATTCTTGAAGCGTTTAACAACCCTGATTTTTTGGGTTTTTCAAGATCTATCTGTGTAATGTCGCCGGATAAAACCATTTTGGAGTTAGTTCCAAGTCTGGTTAAAAACATTTTCATCTGCGATATTGTTGTATTTTGCGCTTCATCTAGAATTATAAAAGCGTTATTTAAAGTCCTGCCGCGCATATATGCTAACGGAGCTATCTCAATTGTATTGGATTCGATAAGTTTTGTAACCTTTTCAAAGGAAAGCACATCAAAGAGGGAATCATATAGAGGTCTTAAATACGGATTAACCTTCTGCATAAAATCGCCAGGTAAATAACCAAGGCTTTCCCCTGCCTCAACAGCTGGTCTCGTAAGCATAATTTTCTTCACAGAGCCTCTTACGAATTCGTTTACAGCTGATGCCACTGCCAAATATGTTTTTCCCGTACCGGCTGGACCGATTCCAAAAACAATAGACTTTTTTGAAATCTCCGCGAGATAATGCGCCTGATTGATCGATTTCGGAAAGATTGTTTTTCCGGATTCCGGTATAGTAATTTTAATTTTGTTTAAATCATTATGCGAAACCGAATGACCTTCTTTTATAAGCTGTATGATATATCTAATATCATGCTGGTCAAATTCATATCCTTCATTTTTTTCATGCAGAAAATCCGACATTAAATGCAGAATTTTATTCGCTCCTTCAACAGCAATGTCATCACCGGTTAACATTATTGTATTTCCACGGCATGACATTTTCACTGGAAGATATTTTTCTATATTCTTTAAATTTGTATCCTTAAACCCGCAGATTTTCCGGAAAAGAGCTGTATCATCAACTTCAAATGACAAATCAGGCATTCTGATTTCCGGTAATTCGTAACGAAAGCTCTCTAAGCTGTTCCATTGCAACAGGTGAAGGAGAATGACTCATTAGACACTGCCCCTTCTGGGTTTTAGGGAATGCTATTACTTCTCGAATAGATTCTCTATTCAACAGCAGCATCATCACCCTGTCGAGTCCTAATGCTATTCCACCATGCGGAGGTGCACCGTACTGAAGAGCTTCGAGTAAAAATGAAAACTTAACTTTCGCTTCTTCTTCGGTTATACCTATCAATGAGAAAATTCTGGACTGGAGATCCATAGTATTTATACGTATTGACCCTCCGCCTATCTCTGAACCATTTAATACGATATCGTAAGCAAGAGCTTTAATTTTACCAATATTTTCAGGAGTCATTGTATCAAGCAAATGAAGATCCTCTTTTTTAGGAGCTGTAAATGGATGATGAACAGCGTAATATCTTTTATCCTCATCGCTGTATTCAAACAGAGGAAAATCAGTGACCCAGAGGAAATTCAGTTTAGTCTTATCAATAAGATCAAGGTCTCTGGCAATTTTCAAACGCAGATTGCCTAGTGTATCATTTACAATTTTGCTTTTATCGCAGCCGAAGAATATTATAGTATCTCCGCTAAGCGACAGAGCGTTCTCCAGTTCTTTTTTCTCGTCATCGGAAATGAACTTAGCCATACCGCCTTCATAAACACCATTTCTATAACGGCAATTAGGTAGCCCGCCTGCCTTAAAAATCTTAACCCAATCAGTGTATTCATCAATCATCTTTCTGGAAATTTTTTCGCCGTAAGGAACAGGCAACGCCTTTATAATCCCGCCGGTATTAACCGCGTTAGAAAACACTTTAAAATCAGACTTTACGAAAAGCGATGTAACATTCTTTAATTCAAGGTCAAACCTTGTGTCAGGAGCGTCCTTGCCGTAACGATCCATCGCTTCATCGTAAGATAATATTGGAAATTTCGTGTCGATCTCAATATTTTTCACGGCCTTCACAATATTGAAGAGCATCTTATTTATTAGATCCATGATCATACCTGGAGTTATAAAAGACAGCTCCATATCTATCTGTGTAAATTCAGGCTGCCTGTCATTCCGAAGATCTTCATCGCGGAAACATTTCACTATATTGAAATATCTGTCGAAGCCTGAAATCATCAAAATCTGTTTGAAAAGCTGTGGTGACTGAGGAAGCGCGTAAAACTCACCAGCGTGCAGTCTCGATGGTACAAGAAAATCCCTCGCACCTTCTGGAGTTGATTTATTCAATATCGGGGTTTCAATTTCAATAAAACGGTTATCAACAAGAAAGGTTCTGGCAGTCTGCATAACCTTGTGACGCATAATCATAGATTCCTGCATTTCTTCGCGACGTAAATCGAGAAATCGGTATTTCAAACGAACTTCCTCGTTTAAATGATCGCGTGTGTTGACAGAAAACGGCAAAGGAGCCGATTCGCTTAAAAGCTCAATTTTATCAGCAAGAACTTCAAGATCGCCATTTTTCATGTTGGGATTAATATTCGCACTGTCGCGATTACGCAGTTTTCCGGTAACTTTTATACAATACTCATTTCGAAGTTTTTCTGCGAGTGCAATTGTGCTGCCTTCAAACTCTTCGACAACAACCTGTATAAAACCTGAAACATCACGCAATACAATAAAAATTACGCCGCCGTGATCTCTTCTTGTATGTATCCAACCGGCAAGGCTGATATCTTTACCTATATTATTGACTGATAAATCTCCACAATAACTTCTATCTTCAAACATTGAAATGACCCTCAATTAATTTATTTTATAGAAAAAAATGACATATCAAACGGAATGTTTGCTTTCACAGCATTTTTTATTCAGTACCTTTTGGCATTGACTTTTTGTCAATAATTAATCCTCACAAGAAATTTATAATCAAACCGTTTTTTTTATTGACAAAGCAAAAAGATAACCGGATAATAAGTTGTTTACAATTTGAAAGATTTCCAGGTTAACAATAAAATCAGACTGTCTATTATTGGTTGACGGCTGATCGGCTACAGGTTGAATTAATTTTCATCTAGAATATTACAATATTAAGAGGAATTTTATGGGGAAAAAGTTACTATCAACATTCGTGCTTGTAATATCAGTTATTTTCGTGTCAGGCTGCTTCGATGAGAACAGCGGAAATAAAGGGAATATCAGATTTTCAGCAAAAGTAATCAATAACCAATCGAAAAGTATTGATATGAAAAACGGTGTGGTTGTAGATGAATATAATGTGATATTTCAAAAAGTTGAACTGGGAAATTCAGAAAGTGATAAATTCACTTTATGGGAAAATTCAACAGGGGAAACAAAAAATATTGCTGCTGAAAACGGGGTGGAATTCGAAAATATCAAAGAAATTTCTGAAGGAAAATATAAATTCTGCAGAATAACAATAAATCGAGATATAAAGCTTAAAGGATCATATAATGGAACTGCAGGAACTGCAGATGTTAAAGTTAGCGGTAACTTTTCAACAACATCCGATCAGGCTGTATTTCTTTTCGGGACAGAATCAACACAAGCTACTGGTAAATATCTGTTGACTGAAAGCATTGAAATCAAAGATGATACTGAAATGGCGTTATTATTCAATATTTTTGAAACAGTAATCTACAGTAATGGAATCAAGCTTCTTCCGCCAACATTAACAATAACAGTAAAAAATTAACAAATAGGATAATATTATGACCCCGATTGAAAAATTAAAAGATGTGATAATAAAAAATAGCTACAAGTACAATGAAGAAACGCCTTTCAAACTCGCTTCTGGAGCGATAAGTCCTTTTTATTTTGACCTGAAAATGACTTTACTGAATCCAGAGGGTCTCAAATTGATAGGTGAAATAATTTATGATAAAATATCGGGGATTAATGCTGACGCTATCGGCGGATTAACTTTAGGAGCGGATCCAATAGCTCTTTCAGCATCAATAACCGCTTTCACCAGCGGTAGAGTGCTATACCCTCTAATTGTTCGCAAAGAACCAAAGGGTCATGGCACAAAAAAATATATTGAAGGATATGCGGAAACTGTAAAATCCGTAATTGCTGTTGACGATGTAATAACCACAGGCGGTTCTACAATTACAGCAATCAATAGATTCCGCGAGGCCGGAATAAAGGTTGATTACGCGGTTGTTATTGTTGATCGTGAAGAAAATGATGGTGTCGCAAATATAGAAAAAGAAGGTGTTAAGGTAATTTCAGTTTTCAAAAAATCTGAATTTAAAAAGTAATATCCGGGCTGTCGATTTATCTTTGTCAGGCACATACTAATGATTCCAAATTGAAGGTAATATAATTATATGAATCTGCAATTACGAAAAAAATTTATCACGCTTCTGGAATCAACATTAAATTCCGACCAGATAAAATATCTTGGGGAAAGTCTTGATGGAAAATTCAACATATATAAAGAATCCGGTTACGGTCAATCGATACCAATACCTACAACAAACGCGGCTGAAACGCTGGTGGATTATTTCGCTACAGAAGAAAATCTAGTCCAATTATTTACGATTCTTCTAGTTTCCGAAGGAAAACATTTCAACAATAGAAACTTTGTAATATTCAACCGCGATTTATTCATCGATTATCTTGAAAAAAACAAATGGATACTGGACAGAGATCTCATGATTTTTTTCCGGGATCCTTTTTATGAAAATGAAATCAACCAGCTGAAAAAAATAAGAGTCGTCGATCTTAGAGATGAAATCAATGTTAAAAATATAACGAAAGATGTTTCGGAAATCATTAAAACCCTCGGAGACAAAGATCTTGAGTGGACAATCAATTTACGTTTGTACGATCTCGATAGGGATAACAGCGAACTGATTAGAAAAATTATTGAAATGTTATTAGTCAGACAAAATCTAAAACCCATCGCCTTTGAAATTTACACCTGCTTAAAAGAACTCGCACTCAATGCGAGCAAGGCTAACTACAAAATTCTGTTTGAAAAATATATTTCAGCGCCGCAAAACATCACCTCTCATAAAAATTACTCCAAATTTCTGGAATTATTCAAAGAAGAAATTGAAAACTTTGGAAATACTCGAATGCTGGATTTTGCTAAAAAAGACAACAAATACTCAAACATAACATTTCAGTCAACAAATGAAAGTATAGAGATTTGGGTAATTAACAGCCAAAATATTTCCACGGTTGAAAAAAAAGCAATAATGAAACGCCTAGGATACAAACAGAAAAACAATGTGATGGATTTTTACAATGAAGAAAACGCCGAGGGCGCAGGTTTAGGACTCATGTTAATTCTCAATGTTCTGAAAAAATACACCTCTAAACCGAATCCTCTATCTGTTGTGTTTTATCCAAATTATATTAAATTCGGATTTTCATTAAACAGAAAAGAGGCACTGGAATTAATCGAAAAAAGAAAACTGGAAAACAATTAAATTTATTAACTTCACAAATAATCAAGTCCATCCGGCAAATAAATGAACGACCAATGAGGATTTATGTTCGAGCAGACATTCAGTGAATTAAAGAACAGGCTTCAAAGCGGATACAATTTGCGTGAAGTGCTCAATCTCATCGATGAATTGCGGTTTCAATCCCTGGCCGTTGAGACGCACGGCCGTGCGTCTCAACGGCAACAGTATGATCTCTCGGTTAAAAATCCCCATAATAAAGATGAAGCTGCATTGCGAACCCCGGCAGAAATTCTTGAAGAAATGAAAGCATTGGATAAAGAGAGTGCTGCAATATTGGCAACAATCAAGGGATTAATATGATAGATACTCCAGCGATATTTGAAGAATACAAAATCCGCCGTCATTATGATGAAAAAACTGAAAAATGGTATTTCTCAGTAGTGGATATTATTGCTGTTTTAACAGAACAGCATGAGCATAAAAAAGCCCAGAGTTATTGGACTACATTGAAAAGCAGATTAAAAGAAGAAGGGAGTGAGGTCGTCACAAAATGTGACCAACTGAAACTTGAAGCATCAGACGGGAAAAAATATCTTACCGATGTAGCCGATCCCGAAACTATACTTCGCCTTGTCCAGTCCATACCAAGTCCAAAAGCAGAGCCGATAAAACTCTGGCTTGCAAAGGTCGGCTACGAGCGCATGAAGGATATGGCCGATCCCGAATTATCCCTCGATCGTGCCCGTGAATACTGGCAGCAGCACGGCAGAAGTGAAAAGTGGATTCAGCAGCGGATGATGGGACAGGAAACCCGTAATAAGCTGACCGATTACTGGAAAAATCATGAAATTACTAAAGAAGAGGAATACGCGATACTGACAAATATTATTCATCAGGAATGGGCTGATGTTTCTGTTAAAGAACACAAGGCAATTAAAGGATTAAAAACACAGAATCTGCGTGACCACATGAGTGAGGCGGAATTAATCTTTACCGCCCTGGCAGAACTCTCCACCAGGCAGATCGCCGAAAGTGTTGATGCAACCGGTATGGTTGAAAATGCTGAAGCCGGTATAAAGGGTGGTAAAATCGCAAAGTCTGCTCGTAAGGAACTTGAAGCTAAAACAGGTAAAAAGGTTATCACTGGTGAGAATTATCTTCCGCCAAAAAAAGTTAAGCGGGAGATTGGGGCGGATGATGAACAGTAAAAAACAATCTTAAAAACGCACAACTATGCCTATATAGAAAAATAAAAACTTATCACCATAATAAATCAGCTCAACCAGAGTCTTAATATATAAAATTGAAACATAATATTACAAAGGTGAGAGATCAAACCCCGACAAAAAATCCGCAGTGACGCGGCTTT
>CAYLTM010000054.1:0-457 GCA_964386495.1 uncultured Leptospirales bacterium | reverse complement strand
TACTTATCTATTCCATCCATAACAAACATTTCAATATCCCTATACGATGCAATGAATCGTCCAAATTCTCTATCTCTTATACCTGCGGGACTTTCTCTTCCATCTCGTCGCGATTTTTTTGTGATATCGACCGCCAGATCAATAACCGCTTGTTTATACTTATCTCTTTCCGAAGGAGAAGCCATGAAGTATTTCAAAATAATGCCCGCTTCCGGACTGAGCCGGGTGGTGCCTTTAACATAGAAAGTAAACTGCTTGTTATTGGCAAAATCTTTTTTCATCTGGGCAATATATGCATCTTCGATCTGTTTGTCGGTGACGTTCTTGTTCTTTTTAATGCTGTCAATGTTCTTTTGAAATTCATCGGCTCTATCGGGATATACTCTCTGCATTTCTTTTAGCAAAAGAACAGATTCAATCCATTCATTTGCTGCAAAATCTAAAGCTAATGCTGCTT
>CAYLTM010000053.1:19327-21847 GCA_964386495.1 uncultured Leptospirales bacterium | reverse complement strand
TGTACCCGCAATTTTGATGGTTTTCTACTGAAAATCATCAAAATTGTGAGGAATTACGAATTTATTTCGGAATTCCGATATGTCGATTTATACAGGAAGTATAAATCGACATCCTGAACAAAAGGATTATTAAAATGACACAGACCATAACAGCAAACGAACTAAAAACCAAAGGCATTTCCATCCTAAACGATGAAACATCGGAAGGTGATGAAGTTATAATTACCGTAAGGGGAAAAAGCAAATATGTTGTACTTCCAATGGAGAAATATAACTATCTAAGAGAATGCGAATTGGAAGCAGCACTGCATGAAACCAGAAAAGATATAAAAGAAGGCAAAATCTTTAAAGAATCAGTTCAAAAACATATAAAGAGAATAACTAGTGGCTGAAATCATTTATACTGAAAGCTATATTAAACGTGCCGCAAAGTTTATTAAAAAACATCCGGATTTGACTTCACAATACCAAAAAACATTAGAATTATTAGAAATTAATCCGCATCATCCTTCGCTTCGATTACATAAATTGAAAGGCAGGCTTTCAGAATTATATTCTATTTCAATCAATATTTCATATCGAATAAGTATTGATTTCATTTTTGAAGATGATAAAATAATTCCAGTTGATGTTGGAAACCATGATGAATTATATTCCTGAAACAGAGCAAAAACATCGCACCACACGGGGCAACCGATTACGGCGGAGTACCGCCTTCATTTATATTCGCCATATTTCTGTTCATGATAAATTTTGTTGTTGTAATAATTTTAGTGTTTTAAGCAAATTTGTTTTGTCGAAGGTGGCGAACATCGGTTGCCCCGGGAAACGTAAGGCACAATTGTTATTTATCTACAGGAGAAATGAAATGGGTTACTTTGTCCGTATATTATCAGATTGTGATAATAAGGTTTCCATTGACTTTATTGAGAAATATCTTGAAAAGGTTAACTGTAAAGCGAAACTTATTGTTGAAAATGGCACTAATAAAAAATGGGATTCAATTTCAATTACCACTCTTAATGATATCGAAGTGTCAATACTTGAGCGTAACATAGTCAAACATGGATTACATGGACACGAAGAATTATATGAATTCATAGATGAAATTGATAATTGCAAACCAAAATCTGCGGTAGTATGGCTAAAGAATTATCTCCCAAGTGTAAAAGTAATATATTCCTTCCAAATATTAGATTCAATAAATGAGGAGAATGGGTGGGAGATTGTGAATTCGATTAAAGCGTGTCTTTGGAATGAAATTGGTGGAATATTTCAGGCAGATAATGAAGGATTTACGAATGTTGATGGGTATCATATATTATGGCAGTTTTCGGAAAGTGTAAAAGGTTTTTGGTACATGGGCATAATTGACAATAAGGGTAATTGGATTCATTTTAAAATGAATTTGGGGAATAAAAACCATCGAGAATCATTTCTTTTAGGAAAAATCCCGAAAGGTGTTGAATTAGTTAAATAAAAAAATAACAACAGCGTACAACTCTTAGAAGTCTTAGCGAAGCGGGTCTTAAAAAAACCGCTGATGAAGTAAGTGGTCCAACGATGAAAGTATAAAAAATGGAATGGGCATTATCTGCTGTGCTAAGACTTTGTTGAGCGAAACCTCACGACCGATGCAGTAGTAGGAAAATAAAGCTTTTTACTTCGATATATCTATTCGTTAATATTTTCAAAAAAGCTGAAAAATCGAACTTTCTTGAAACCCTTTGGGAGAAGGTGCAGGCACAGATGATTCATAAATTGCATTTCTGTAATGATTTCTGTGTTTCAAGATAATCCTCCTAATATTTAATTCTTTACTTTTTTAATTATTGTTATTACTTTGTGCTTACGAGGCAGGAAATATGCAAACAAAGGTTATACATATTGGTAATTCAAAAGGGATTCTTATTCCAAATCATATTTTAAAATCACTCAAGATTTCCGATGAAATAGATATGGTCATTGATGAGAGCAAAAATGAAATTATTCTGAAACCCATAAGAAAACCTCGTGAAAATTGGGATTCGGCTTTCAAAAAGATGGTTGAGACAAATGAAGATAAACTGATTATTGATGACTCAATTGATCTTAAATCTGATCAATGGATTTGGTAATGGAAGTTGAACAATATCATATCTATCTTATTAACTTGGATCCAACAATCGGGCATGAAATAAAGAAAACCCGCCCATGCATTGTAATTTCTCCGAATGAAATGAATCAGAATATAAGTACTGTAATTATTGCACCGATGACAACTAAATCTCATAGTTATCCTACTCGTGTTTCGCTAACCTTTTCAGGAAAAAAAGGATGGGTTGTTTTAGACCAAATTAGAACTATAGACAAAGAGCGAATTGTTAAAGTGCTTGGATCTATTAATAAAAATACAATAGTATCAATAAAACAAGTTTTGATGGAAATGTTGATAGATTAAAGATGTAACGAAGCCGTTCTTATGTTCAATACCGCGATATCAATATTGAGTGATGTATATGGAAAAAATATCTTTTAATG
>CAYLTM010000053.1:14159-19284 GCA_964386495.1 uncultured Leptospirales bacterium | reverse complement strand
AAGACTTTGGGTTATTATCCATTTAAAAGATTAAGTATCTGTCCTGGATTCAAAAATAAATTTGGAGGATATCCATCAGGTAAAACAAAAATATATCTCCATGGAATAAATGAATATAAAAGTAAACCAAAAGAATACTGGAAATGGATCTTATCTCATGAAATAGCTCATATTTATTTTGGTTTTTGTGTTAAATCAGAAAAAACAAAATATCAAGTTTGCGGATTAAATTGGTTAATGATAGGACTTGGTCTTTATCTTGATCGGATGTTTGTGACTGATAATCAAATCAATTACGATTTTCATGAAAACATTTTATCAGATTACAAAAAAATTATTGAAGAAGGGAAAATCACATCTTTGAGGATTAGTAAAAGTACAGTCGAAAAAAATAAATTAGTATATTATAATTCAATAGTTCTTCATGGAAAACCATCTGCAATAATCAAATACATTGAAATGATAAAAAGTAAAGAATATCTAAAAAGGAAAATTATTGAATTAACTCTTGAATATAAGAACAAGGTATTAACTCTTTCTGATCTATTTAAGGTATTGGAATTAAATAAAACTGACATAAAAAGAATACGTTCATTTTTAACAAACTCTAAGGAAGATAATTTATTCTTAATCGATGCAATAAATATGGGATATCGTAACCATCAATAGCACAATTGGAATTTGGAAATTTAAAACAATATGATTGTTATGAAATAAAAAAAATCAAGGACGGCAAACAATTATGAGCTTTAATGACATAGAAAAGAAAAAAATTGAAAATGAACTAAATAGATATATTGATAAACGAAGACCGCCGATTGAAATCCGCCATAAAGTTGATATTGGATTTAAGATGGAAAAAAATAGTATTATAATTTTTGAAATAAGACCGAATTGGAAAAATCCAAGTGAAATAAATGAAATACCAATTTCTAAAACAACTTTTAATAAAACAAAGAATGTCTGGAATATCTTTTGGAAAAGAGCGGATTTAAAATGGCATAAATATGTTCCAAATCCGGAAGTGAACTCTGTAAGTGAATTTATCACAATAGTAGACAAAGATGACCATGGCTGCTTTTGGGGATAGAATTCTAAAAAACGCAGCATCTCCAGTCCGCGATCACAAAACTTTTGTGATCGCCCATCGTAATAATCACGCCGACTGTGCTGAATATTTTTTTCTGAATTCAGATGGAGTCAATTTTGTATTTTTTTTGAAAAAATTATTAAACACAGATTTAGAGTTAAAACCCGAATCAAAAGCTATTTGAAGAACAGTGTGATCCTGATATTTATCGCATAGCAGACGTTCACGTGCTTCATTGAAACGGTACTCGTTTACAAACGTATAAAAATTTTTGTTCAAAACATTATTGATTATTTGTGTAATGTAGTGTTTCGGTATATCGAGGTCGTTGGAAATTTCATTGATTGTTAAATCCCCGTCGAGATACGGCTTTTCTTCCAGCATATATACCTCGATTTCTTTTAAATATCTTTCAGTGTCTTCCTGTTTCAAACCGGATCTTTCGTATTTAGTTTTGGATTCCGGTTCAGGGGTGATTTTCTTCTCTGTAAACAAATATGGCTGGTTTATGGCGAAAAAACCAAACATATACAAAAAAATAATTATTCCGGTTAAAAAAGTCGCTCTTGGATCAAAAAACTGATTTTTATAAATATACGGCATAAAAGTTGTTATGAAATATACATATATAAAGAGGAAAAAAAAGAACCAGGCAATAACTGTGAGCCATTTCAAATTTACTTTATAGGACTCAAAGGAGTAGAAATTTTTAATATTATCCTTGTGACGGTTAATTAATCTCATTATCGCGATTGTATAAATCAGCAGCGATATAATAAGCGACATTTTAAAAAATATACCAATAATCGCTTTACCGGTTATTTTTTCCGGCACAAACGGATTAGGCCGGTTACTATTGGCAAAACGCGGATCGTGAGGAGGTACAGGTCTGTCAAAATTGTTTTCGATCTGCAGCGGCGGTCTTCCAGGGTGTTCCGGACGGAATTCATGAAAACCCTGCCGACGAGGTGAAGGCATCAACAATATGTCTTCAATGGTATTTGTGTAAATCATAGAAAGATAAACAATAGATATGATAACGGCAGGCATAAAATGTTTTAATTGTCTAAACGAAAATCGGAAATTCGGCATGATTTCCGCTTTGGTATATAAATATAAAAAAGGACCGAATGTCAAAGGGTATGCGATTGTTGTAAAATATGTTAATAAGCTTTTATTTTCAAAAAATTTAATCACTATTTCTGAAATAAATATTAATAAGATAATACCAGTTAATGAAAGTATTATATAGTCACTGAATTTCTTTATTTTTCTGGTTATGAAAAATGTTGCGATAAAAAGAGTTTGAAAAATACCTACTATGGCTAAAAACAACATAATTGTTACCCGTAATCCCTTTTGCCGAATATCGCACTGCCGACTCTGATTATTGTCGCACCTTCTTCAATAGCTATATCATAGTCGGATGACATTCCCATTGAAAGGATGTTGAAATCGGGTGCGGTTTTGGCAATAATATTTTTTATTTCATTTAATAATCTGAAAGATTTTCGAATTTGATCACGGTCGTCCGTTAAAGGTCCAATTGTCATTAAGCCTTGCAGCTTAATGTTTTCAAGTGTCAAAATTTCTTTACAAAGATCTTCCGCGTTATCCGGGTTGACTCCGAATTTAGAACCTTCACCGGAAGTATTGACTTCAACAAGAATTTTCTGAATTTTGGAGATTTTGCCGGCTTCTTTATCGACATCCTTTGCTGTAGAAAATTTATCAATTGAATGAATCATGTCGAATAATCCTACAGCATCTCTGACTTTATTACTTTGCAGATGACCAATTAAATGCAATGAACATTTTTTTTCCAATATCTGCTTTTTAATTTTTGCTTCCTGTACTTTATTCTCTCCGAAAATTTCGATTCCTTCATTGATGAGCTCTATCATCGCCTCTGCCGGAAATGTTTTGCTGACCGGTAATAAAGTAATAGTTTTCGGATCCCTGTTACAGGTTTTCGCTGTTTCGTTAATGTTTTTAAGAATATTACTGTAATTGGTAATAATAGACATATGCTTTTCTCCTTAAACTCAAATATTTTTGCCCCCTAAATCCTCCAATGGGGGCCAATGGGGGCGTATTGAAAATTAATGAATATACCCGAAAAGAAATCTCACCCCTTAAATATGTTATAATCAATTTTGCTAAAATAACTTGACGAATTTATACAATTTATATATACTTATCTAAAAGTGATTTTTAGCAATTATAAAACACTTTCGAGATAAAAATGCGGCTTATTGATTACCGTATAAACCATTTTATGAAATGTTCTGTTAGATTATGATATAATTTTTAATTATATGTAAAGCAATTTAATTTATATTCATATTCATTTGAAAAATATTTTTGAAGAAGGCGAAGAAGGATATTACGAATTTAAAAAATATTTAGTTGGTGGTTAATTTGAGATATCTGATTATTTTATTGTTGCCCATGTTATTAAGCTTCTGTGAAAGTTCCAGCAGCCATGTCTATTATTCTCCTGAAAGCGGTAAAACTATAACATCGGATATTTTACGCGGCACATGGATGCTTATTGACAGTTATGATAAATCCGGAAAACGGTTCCAATTTCCAGAAACAAATGTATGGATAGATCTAAATGATGATGGAAAAGGTGATATTAAATCTGTTAGAAAATCTATATTTTATAAATTTTCTAAAACAAATTTTACCAGAATCACTCTATTGAATGACCCAGTAGAGTTTTCGTCAGCTTATGAAAATTCCAATAAAAAATCAGACCCGGATGATTACGTGGGATTATGGACAATGAGCAGCATTCCATATAATTATAATGAGACAAATTCTCAATTGTTAATTAATAATGCGAAATATATATTGTCTGTACCGGATAAATCACTTTATGTTAAAATAATAATTAACTCTGATAATACTGATAAATATATTATTTTGATGAAAAAAGTTGATAGTGTTTACGGCGAGTCAAATAAGCCGGATTGGTTGAATACCACTGAGAATAATATTATTCTTGCAAGTTCAGTTTTGGAAAATAATATCGAAAAAACCCAGTGTTCTGATGCTGGCGGAATAAATATAGATTCGCCATGGTCTGATGCTGACTGGATAAATTTTATAAATTATTAAAAAGAGAGGTTCTATGCGTTTAGTAAGACTATTATCTAAATTATTATTACTATTTGTTATATTTATTATTTCTCCTGTTTTTGCCGAAGAGCCTGCTGATCTTCCTGAGAACGAGTTGAAGGGTATTTGGGAAATTCAGAAAACCACAAGTTATGGCGGTAAACATTTTATTTTTCCGGAAACTAAATCAAAACTTGATTTGAATTCAGATGGAATTCCTGATATTGAGGTTGGAAAGCATAGATTGTTTTTTAGGTTTGATGGCTCAAATTTTTCTAGAATTAGCAAGTTCGAAGATTCTGTAAAATTTATCGGGAAATTCAAAGGGAATGGTTATTCAGAATCGGAATTCTTATCATCTTGGTTAAAATCTAAATATAAGTATTCCTATAAAAATAAGCAATTATCAGTTGATAACCGTAAATTTAAAATTATGATATTTTCGGATGGAAGAACGCTTATAACAACATTGTCAAACGAACCAATTGCTAAAATGATTAAAGTAGAAAGTTATGAAATGGGTAACGCAAAAACACCAGTTTGGAAGAAACCAAAAAGTCAGTCAAGCATAGCGGCTAATATACCAACACCTGTTGAAGAGAACTATACACAGGTTGCATCATCAGGAAATACTGGAAAGATTTCGCCGTCAAGCCCTTGGTCGGATTCTGACTGGCAGTGAAGGAATTGTTCATGAAGGAAGCCCTGAAGGAAGCGGGGCTTGCTTATAGAAAGGGAGAAATCCCTGTCGGTGCAGTAGTTGTTATTAATGATGAAGTAGTTTCGACCGCACATAATAATAACCGTTATACCGATGATCCGACTAATCACGCTGAGATGATTGCTATAAAGAAGGCGTGTGCGGCAGTGTCGAATGAGCGTCTAACTGGTGCAACACTTTATGTGACT
>CAYLTM010000053.1:13008-14149 GCA_964386495.1 uncultured Leptospirales bacterium | reverse complement strand
GAAAATGTCATAATCGGCTGCAGGGATATCAAGTATGGCTCTGTAACTGTATTCAATGTTCTTGGTAATGATAAGTTTAATCATGTTCCGCGAGTTGAATTTGGAATTTTCGAGGAAGAATGCGGTTTTCTTATGAGTGAATTTTTTAAAAATTTACGGGATAGAAAGGTTTCTAATGATTGAAATAGATGGTTATGAACGAATCGAAAAGATTCACGACGGCAATAGAAGTATTATTTACCGCGCCTATGACACAAAGAATAACAGACCTGTTATTATTAAACTTTTACGGCAAAGTTTTTACAATAATGATGATCTCTCAAAGTTTGAACAAGAATACGAATTAACAAAAAAGTTCAACCTCGATTCAGTTATCAAAACATACCGTATATTTGAATATGACAACAGTATGGTAATTATCTATGAAGATTTCGGCGGATTTTCTCTTAAGGAGTATATTAAGCAAAATAAAATTTCCATTGACGAGTTTCTTGATATTGCATTAAAAATAATCAGGTGTTTAAAGGAACTTCATAACGCTAATATAATTCACCGCGATATCAATCCGTCTAATATAATAATCAACCCTGAAAGTAAGCTTGTGAAGATTATTGATTTTGGAATCTCAACAGTCTCATTGAATGAAAATCATATATCATCAGTAAACAATAAAATTGAAGGCACTCTGTCATATATATCGCCAGAACAAACTGGACGAATGAACCGCCCTGTAGACTACAGGACTGATTATTATTCACTAGGAATATCATTTTACGAAATGTTAACTGGAAAGCTTCCATTTGAAAGCAATGATCCAATGGAGATTGTTCATGGTCATATCGCGGTTAGTCCTGTACCATTAAGAGACTTTTCTATAGATATTCCTGAAACAATTTCTAACATAGTCGATAAACTAATTTCTAAGAATCCGGAAGACAGATATCAGAGCCCTGATGGGCTTATAGCGGATTTACAGAAATGCATGAATATGATGAAGGAATCCGGTGGTATTAAAAATTTTAAGATTGCCGAGTATGACCACAATGAAAAATTTATTGTAAGCAGAAAACTTTTCGGTAGGGAACATCTTGTTGAGCAAATGTCGGGATCTTTTAACTGGGTTCGCAGCGGGCACAGTGAA
>CAYLTM010000053.1:12196-12998 GCA_964386495.1 uncultured Leptospirales bacterium | reverse complement strand
CGCGTTTCGGGTATAGGAAAAACATCGCTTGTGAAGGAACTCTCTATTGAAGCAGCTTCCTGCCGTGGGTATTTTATTACCGGTAAATGCGACAAGTATAAACAAAATATTTCATACCTGCCGGTGATTTCCGCAATCGCGGATTTTATACGACAGATACTAACTGAAAACGATGAGAGTCTGGATGAATGGAAGAGTAAAATTTCAGATGTGGTTCAGAATGACGGACAAATACTTTCCAACCTGATACCTGAGGTGGAATTTCTTCTTGGAAATAATTATCAGCATGCGAATATTTCTGCTATTGAAGCTGATATCCGTATTAAAGTAATGCTTCAGGGTATTCTCAGAGTTATGGCTTCAGAAAAGCATCCTGTGATCCTTGTAATTGAGGATATGCATTGGATAGATCAGTCGTCAATAAGTCTTATTCACCTTATGGCAATTACTCACGAATTGAATTATATTTTTTTGATAGGGACCTATACAAGCTCAGAGGTATCATCAGCCCATCCGATTAATATTATGATCGATGAAATTAAAACCACCGACCGTATAATAAAAGAAATCGAATTGAAGACGATAAGCGAGAGCGATGTAAGGAATATTATCTCAGATACCTTTAGACGTTCAGTTTATGAAGTTGAAAATATATCCGAGTTGATATATAATAAAACCGGTGGGAATCCATTTTTTATCGACAAGTTTTTAAATAGTCTTTATGACGATAAACTAATATCGTATAATTATGATAATAAACGATGGGAATGGGATATCGACAGAATCGGTCGAAAGGGTTTTA
>CAYLTM010000053.1:11135-12186 GCA_964386495.1 uncultured Leptospirales bacterium | reverse complement strand
GCATAGGACAATCCAGCGAACAGATGAATGGAATTATTCAGATTATCAATGAGAAATTTATATCCCTTGATGATAAATATAGGGATATTCTTGCAATAGCATCATGTGTCGGATTAATTTTTGATATAGATATTCTCTCGAAAATTTGCTCATATACAGAAAGTGAGATTTCTTATTATCTTTTAAATGCCATATCCGACGGCTTCATTTATAAAATTAAAAACACCTACTATTTTTCGAATGAACGAATTTATCAGATAGCAAATTTCAGCATATCAGAAAATGAATCCAACGCAATACATCTAGCAATAGGCTTAGAGTTGCTTAATAACAAAGATAAGGGTTATCAGGAAAAAAATATTTTTGAAATTGTGGATCATTTAAACATAGCTTATAATTTGATTACAAACGAAATAAAAAAGATCAAATTAGCAGAGCTGAATTATTCCGCGGCGAAAAAATCACATAATTCATCAGCTTTTGAAAATGCCTATTACTATTACGATAAAGGTTTATCTATTCTCTCTGAAAATTTATGGGATAATGAATTTAATCTTTTATGGGCTTTGCATAAGGGGCTAATAGAAACAGCTTTCCTTACAGGTAAAACTGAAAAAATGCTCTATTATTTGAATAAAACCGATGCTCTGGCAAAAACAATTGATCAGAAAGTTGAAATGTGTGAATTCAGAATACATTATTTAATTTCAAAAAATCAGCTGCAAGATGCTGTAAAGGTTTCACAACAGGCACTCGAACTTCTGAATGTGAAGTTTCCAAAAAAACATTTTAAAATCGCGTTGTTAATTCAATACATAATGATAAAAATATTGTTAATAGGCAGACGGATTGAAAATCTTGACGAGAGAAAAGATGCTGTAGACAAAAGGGTTTTATCTATTAGCCGCATAATTGCAAGTGTCGGAACAGCATTTTATCATTCCTGCCCGCAGATATTTCCGTATCTGGTTTTCAAGCATATATATCTGTCATTACGTTATGGGAATATGCCGGAGTCTCCACAATCATTTGTATCCTACGCATTAATTAT
>CAYLTM010000053.1:9016-11125 GCA_964386495.1 uncultured Leptospirales bacterium | reverse complement strand
CGCGCATTTTTCTATTTCTGATCGGGATTCTTTGATCACTTTTCCCATTTCCAGGGAAATAATCCTCGCGTATTTCTCACTGTTATCGCGAAGCTGAATTGCTGCGTTTTTCATGAGTTGGGCACGATCCTTCATCTCAGTATGCTTCCAAGAAGAAAAAGCATCAGAACCGGAAAATTGAATCTCGCGTTTTAATGATCTATCATACCTTTGTTTGTCACTGGAAAGAACCATTAGAAAACTCATACGAATCTCTTCTTGAAGGGTATAAAATAGGTTTGGAGTCAGGCGATCTGGAATTTACTTCTCATTGCGCATATATATATTGTTCACGGTTGTATTTTTGCGGATATAAACTCGATAAACTACTAAAGAAGTTTGAATCCTACAGTGATGTTATATATCGGCTGAAACAGAAAACCGTTTATCAGTATAACCAGATCCTTCACCAGACAGCTCATAATTTAATTCATAAGCGTGTTAATTATTCAATACTTGAAGGTAAAGAATATAATGAGCATGAAATGATATCGATGCACATTTCAGCTAATGATTATTCAGCTCTATCGGTTTTATATATTTCAAAAATGATGCTCGCTTGTTATTTTGAAGAGTATAATCTTGTGCTTGATTATGCACGTATTACCGAACAATATTTAAAAGGTGTAGTATCTACTCCGATGTATTGTTATTATTATTTTTATAAGTCGATGGCATTGTTGGCTGTGTATACTACAGTTCATAAAAAGGATCAAAAAAAATATTTGCATGAAATAATAGAAATAGAATCAAAATATAAAAAATGGGCTGAAAATTCCAGAGAGAATTATTTTGTACAATACAGTTTGCTAAAATCTGAAAGATATCGAATTCTCGGAGAAAAAAATCATGCGATTATAAATTTTGAAAAAACCATTGAAGAGGCTGAAAAGTCTGGGAGAGCGAATTTAACAGCCCTTGCTAATGAAAGAGCGGCAAAGTATTTTATCGAGATAAATAAATTGGGAGCCGCAAAAATATATTTTCATGAGGCAAAGTACAGCTATACAAAATGGGGTGCGGACGCGAAAATTCTACAGTTGACGGATAAATATTCTGAATACTTCTATCGGGAAAATGTCAGTATTCAGACTAGAGTGACAGATACATCATCCAGCGGTACAATAAATAGAAGTATTGATTTTGATTCGTTTATAAAATTATCGCAAACAATTTCTGGTGAAATCGTTTTTAGTAAACTTCTTCAGAAAATTATGAAAATTATTTTGGAAAATGCTGGGGCATCAGCTGGATTTTTGATACTGGAATCCAAAGGAAAACTTTATATCGAAGCGGAAATGAATGTTTCGAAAAATTACATATCGCTTGTCAAAACTGAAGTTGTTGACAACAGACTTAATGATACCTCACGATTACCAATATCACTAATTAATTATGTAGCACGCGCAGCTGAAAGTGTTGTTTTGAACGACGCTTTCAATGAAGGAAAATTCAAATATGATAGATATATCATAAAAAATAAAGTAAAGTCAGTAATGGGTATGCCGATAATTGCCCAGGACAAATTTCTAGGTATACTCTATCTGGAAAATAATCTTGCTACTTCAGCTTTCAGTCCGGATAGGATACAGTTGCTGGAAATAATCTGTTCGCAGGCCGCGATATCGATACAGAATGCCCAGTTGTACGATAAGCTGGAAGATTACTCCAGAACGCTTGAGGAGCGGGTTAAGGAAAGAACCAATGAGCTCGCGAAGGTAAACGATAGTCTTCTTGAAATTAATACATTGTTGAGAGACGCGCGTATTGAAGCGGAAAACGACATGCGCATGGCGGTTAATGTCCAGTCGAGCTTTATGCCAAAGGACTATGATGATAAGAGCGAATGGGAAATTGCTTTTGCTTATGAACCACTAACGGGAGTCTCCGGTGATTTTTATGATTTTTATGAAGTGAATGGAAAACTCAGAGGTGTGGGATTATTTGATGTTTCGGGGCATGGGATTTCTTCAGGTCTGATAACGGTTATAGCCCGTTCGATAATTCACAGGCATTTTGAAGAAAAAATTGATAAGGATCTTAATATTGTTCTTGAAGAGATAAATGATA
>CAYLTM010000053.1:4019-9006 GCA_964386495.1 uncultured Leptospirales bacterium | reverse complement strand
CAGGTGTCCTTTTAAGATTTAATAATAATACTATAGAGTATGTTAATTCCGCACATCCAAGTATAGTTAAAAGGTCGTATTCGAGTGACCAAGCTGAAGTAATTGAGTTTAACGATGAGTCTGATAGAGGCGGGTTTCTGGGTATTCCATTAATGCGCTCAAAGTTCGGTTTGAAAAAAATTGAAATGCAAAAGGATGATGCGATTTTGTTATTTTCTGATTGTCTTAATGAAGGTAAAAATACACTAAAAAAACAATTCGGGATGAGTGGAATTACTAATGCTTTATCAAATCTTGGGGATAAGAGTGCTGAAGAAATGTTAAAACATCTAATTGCGAAATATAAAGGGTTTATTGGATTAAATAGAAACCATGATGACGATTTTACTTTAATGATAATTAAAAGAATAAAATAGGAGAATTGAAATGCGAAGATTTGTAGTGTTGGTTGTATCGATTTTTACAATATTTAATTGCGGGAAAAATTCCAATGATGATTCATTTGCTGAATCAGTAAAAAATCAAATGGATAAAACCAGTGAAATTGCTGAGAAATTAAGCTCAGGGGAAATAAATATTGCTGATGCGGAGAAAGCCTTAGCACAGCAGGGGATAGCCTTCAAGGACATGTCTTCAAAAGAACCTCCTAAAGGCATGCCGGATTGGGTTAAAAAAATTGGTTTTATTGAACCAGCGGGAATGAAATATATGCCTGAATTATCTTCGGAAACATCTATAAAAAATACGAATCAAAAATTTGATTCCATAACATTGGTGTATACCGGAGACTGGGAGACAGCAAAAAACGAGACAATAAAAATCGCAAAAAAAGTTAAGATACCATCAATGCCTGGTGCGGATGAAACCACTGTTGATGAAATGGGAATAATATCCTTTTCGAATTTTTCGAATACCGGTGAAGACAGCGAATTCATAATGTCAATTACTGCGGAAAGAGACAAAGGTATGTTGACAATTGATGTCGCAAATAATTCACAAATGAAAAAAGCTATCGAACAGTTCCAAAAATAATCAACGAAGACTGATCGTCAGGATGCCGTTATTCAGTAATGAGCATCCTGAAAAGTGCTTTCGGATAATAATGAATTTTTACATCGTAATCATTTCCGTCAAGTTTAGCTGTAAGCAGTACATTTGTTATAGAATTGTTGAAAGTGTAGGTGGACGTTTCTCCCTTCTTTTCAACCTTGGGATTTCCATAGATATCCTTAATTGTTATAAAAAGTTCCTTAAACCGTTGATTACTAACCTTTGAACTTGCTTCAGATACTGAACAGAGTTTGTCGTTAACAAAAAGCAAATCTCTTTTGGGTGTCTCATCTGACCGTACTACCACAATCTGTGACTTCAGCTCACTATTTATACTAAGAATATAATCATATATCTGATTGCTATAATTTGCACCAGCTATGTCAACAGAAGTATAGCTTCCACCGGATAGGTAATGCTTTACAGCCTCATCTTTTGAAATCTGCCATTTATCTACCGCATATTTGTAATCAACCGCACCAGCAATAAGTGGCATTAATAGTATTAATGATAACAGGATTCTTTTCATTGGTATCTCTTCAATTTATACGTTTCAGATAATATTACAGGCTTTTATTTATCTCAATTTGTCAATTTATTTTTTTCGAAAAGATTAATCAATAAGGTGTCAGAGAAGTATTCTTTGATTTCTGGAAAATCTTAAATTGTTGGAAAAATGATACATAATGTGATAATATCGTTATTAAATTCACATCATTTACTTATAAAATTCAAAAAATGACGACTCTGACACCTTAGAATGTTCTCTGACACCTTAAAATACTTCTCTGACACCATTTTTTTGCTAATCTGGATGTAGATTTAAACATACTGAACTAGCTTTGGGTTTCAAAGTTTAATCGGTAGCTTGAATAATTTATAAAATGTGAAAAAAATGAATAAAATAAACTAATATAATATAATAAACTAATAAGTTGGCATAAAAATTGCGATAAATAAGATAGGATATAATGTTCTGTTGGGAGGTATGTGATGAGTTATTCAATGCTTCAAATAATTTTAATATTTTGGATCTGTTTAATAATCTGGATTTTGATTGAATATCTTTTTTACCGGATTAACAGTACTTCGGATAATAACGAAGATAACAAAACCATTAACTACAAAGTGAACCTGTGATTTTTATGATTTTCTTTAATATTTATCGGTTAACAAAAATATGATGAAAAATAAATTCATAATAAATATTAAAAAGAATATTTTGGGATTAACAAATGCGTATATATTTCTGTTTATTTTAATGTTTTCGTATTTTTCAGAGAATTATGTTGTTGCACAAGTTGCAATAAACGATATGATTAAAGTTGTTTCTCTGTCTGAAGTTATTACTTCCTTTGATCAATTTAATGAAAAAGAAATTTACCTTGATATGAGGCTAAAAAAAACAGACTATACTTTTGAAAAAATTGCTTTTTACGATACAAATAATTTAGATATTATATTTGATATCAGTGGTTTTGAGAAAAATCCAATCATCAAAAAAGATCTTATAAATGCTCATCCGGGTGTTTCATACAAAGTTGTTTTTGTTGTAACGGGAATTAATAATGATTCGCAAATTTCCGGAAAATTAATCAGATTTACGCCACTTTCACTCGACAAAATTATTTCAAGCGAATCTGAATAACCTTTTCTAATTAACTACTGTTGTTTAATTTCTTCCTTTACAAAATCCGGCATTATAATAAGATATTCATTCAGATGTTTTTGCTCATAAATTGATGGTAATTATCGCTCTCCGCCGTCTACGGCGACGGATGAGCATTATATGCAATAATTTATGATTGAATACATTCAGATTGATTATTCAGAAAATTAAATAGTTTCTATTGATTCATACATATTATGAAACTGGTTATCATTATTATATTGAGGCACATTTGAGTTTATTTGGTTTAAAAATCAAACTTGGTAATAGAATAAGAATCCATGATATTATTGTAATTTCAAGTCTATTGCTATTTTCTACAGTATTGATTATTGGGCTCTTACCTGAAAAAAGTAATATGACTGAACAGTATCGTCTGGTTTTTATTAATTCATTAATGGCAGTTCCAGTTATAATTGCGGTATATTTTATTATCATTTCTTTCAGGCAGACTATAAGTAAGGATTACTCTACTGTCGGTACAAGTATTCGAACTAAAATTATTCTGGCACTTTTATTTGTTTCTGTTATTCCATCGCTTCCGATAATAATTATTTCTAACAGTATAATAAATAAAATAACAACTGAAATAATTTCTTCAGAAGTTCAGGATTCTATTGACTCATCAATTGCTATGTCGGATGAAAACTATAAAGAAATGCTGATGAATATGGAAGCTGAAATGAAATGGTACTCCTATGCTATTAATAATAAAATTGTTGATATAACTTCACCCGATTCCCGCAGATATATCTCTAATGTATTGAATAACAAAAAAATATTTTATTATCTTTTTACTGTTGAAGAACTTGGTACTGTAAATAAGGTTTCTCTAGTAGACGCTTCACTATTTCTAAGAGGTATCAAATCTAAAATTATTGAGTATGTGACCTATTCTGAAATACAAAAAGGTATTGTTGTATCCAGAATACATGTTGGAGAAAAGGAAGTTTTAGTTTCCAAATATTATCATTACCCGAATTTCACAATGTTTTATAAAGAGATTCCTCCAGAGTTTATTAAGAGATCCCTGGCATTTGATAACGCGAAAAGATTATATAATGAAAAAAGAACCCTTCTACCGTTTTTTCAGACAAGTATTGGTATAATGCTTTTGTTTTTATCTATCGGGATTGTTTTGCTTTCAATTATTGTCAGTTTTTTTCTGTCTAAAAGTATTACGAAACCTGTTCTTGAACTTGCTAATGCCGCGGAATCTGTAGCTAATGGCGATTTCAGTATCAGATTGTATCGTAAGGCATCTGATGAATTAACACTGCTATATAATTCTTTTAATAGTATGATTCATCAGTTGGATAATAGCCGCAAAGCTATGCTTCATCTTCAAAAGCTGGAAGCATGGAGTGAAGTCGGAAAAAAACTTTTGCATGAGATAAAAAATCCTCTAACACCAATTAGGTTATCGGCGGAGAGGATTAGGCGGCGTTATCTGGAAGGTAGAAGCGATTTTGAATCAGTAGTACTAAATGGTACCGAAACGATCATCGAGGAAGTTAATGTTCTTCAACATATTTTGAATGAATTTTCCACTTTTGCCAGACTTCCTAAAGTAAGACCGGAAAGAAACAATTTGAATGATATATTAATGAATTGTATTAAATTATATGAAGGTTCAGAGACAGTCGAGTTTATAACTACTTTTGATGAGACTATTCCTGAGTTTCTCATCGACAAAATTCTAATAAGACAAGCCATTATTAATCTTTTTAAAAATGCCATCGAAGCAATGAATGAGAAAGGCATTATTACTATCCGTACAGTTCATCTTGCAAATACGGCTTTAATTAGTATTAAGGACAATGGTCAGGGTATTGAAGCTGATGATATAGAAAAGATTTTTGAACCGACATTTTCGAAAAAAGAAAGTGGAACCGGATTGGGGCTTGCTATTGTTGAGAAAATTATTATTGAACATTATGGGCACATTGGCTGTAATAGTATTATTGGTGAAGGTACTGAATTTGTTATTGAGCTTCCAATAAAAAAAAGACATCCGACAGGTGAATATGGGAAAAATATTAATAGTTGATGACGAGCCTAATATTGTAAAAGTGTTGAAAGATATTTTATCTGATGAGGATCATATTGTTTATTCAGCGAAAAATGGTACAGAAGCTATTGAATTTGTGAAAAAAAATGATATTGATCTGGTTTTCCTTGATGTCTGGCTTCCTGATATTGACGGTTTAGAAGTATTAACGTCGATAAAAAAAACTAATAATGATATTGCCGTAGCGATGATTTCAG
>CAYLTM010000053.1:1450-4009 GCA_964386495.1 uncultured Leptospirales bacterium | reverse complement strand
ATGGATCGATTGATATAGCCGTTAAATCAACAAAGCTCGGCGCGTATGATTTTTTGGAAAAACCACCATCTATGGAACGAATTGTTACAATCGCGAATAACGCGATAGAAACTGTAACGCTTCGTAGAGAAAATAAAAATCTGAAAAATGTAAAATTTTCAGAGGACGATCTAATAGGCAGCAGTCCTAAAATGCTGGAAATAAAAGAAATTATTGAGAAAGTCGCTCCAAGTAATTTGCGTGTATTTATCACCGGCGCGAATGGTACAGGAAAAGAGCTTATAGCTAAAGCTATTTTTAAAAAATCCAAACGGAATACACGGCCATTTATAAAAGTAAATTGCGCGGCAATTCCTGACGAGCTTCTTGAAAGTGAACTTTTTGGTCACGAGAAGGGCGCGTTTACTGGTGCTATAGCTAGACGGATCGGAAAATTTGAAGCGGCAAACAATGGTACAATTTTTCTGGATGAGATTTGCGATATGAGTGCTTCCGCTCAGGCAAAGGTTTTACGGGTTCTGCAGGAACAGGAACTTGAAAGAGTAGGCGGGAGCGAGGTTATTAAAGTTGACGTGAGAGTTATTGCCGCCACAAATGTTGATATTCAAAGAGCGATAGAAAGGAACGAATTCCGTGAGGATTTATTTTTCAGATTAAATGGTATTCCTATTCACTTGCCGTCATTGTCTGAAAAAAAAGAAGATATTCCAATTCTCGCTGAACATTTTATTAAATATTTTTCACAGGAGCACGGCGTTGGTTTGAAATCCTTTTCTGATGATGGTATGGATTTTCTGGTTAATTATAATTGGCCGGGCAATGTCAGGCAGCTTAAAAATATTATCGAAAGAGTATGCGTGATGATTCCGGGCGAAGTGATAGACGCTGCTGGTATTAAAAAATATCTTGGTTCCGCTGAAAGCGGAAATGCAAATAAATTTAATATTAATAAATCAAATTTTAAGGAAGCTAAAGAGGAATTTGAAAGGGAAATTATTAGAGACGCATTAAAAAGAAAGCACGGGAATGTTTCATCAGCCGCGAAAGAGCTTGGCTTAGAAAGAACAAATTTATACAGAAAAATTAAGCAATTAGATATTGATAGTACGGAATACTCAACAGATGAATGATTTAAAAAACAGCATTAAGCATTATTTTTTATCAGAGAGCCCCTTTTTTCGGGATGCTTTTATTTATAAAGATGACGCGGAAAAAATCTATTTAGAAAATTGGATGAGAGCTGAGTTTTCAGAAAAATCTACATCTGCTGAAATTCTGTATTCAGATGACAGACAATTATCGATACATGAATTAATCAGAAAATGTTCAGTGTGCAGTGACGTGTATGAAAAGAAATTCGGATTCGGCAGCGGTAAAAATTCAGTTATGGTTATTTTAAACGCACCGCAAATGCTGTCCGCACAGGAAAAAAATATTTTTAAAAATGAATCAATTGATATGATTAAAAAAATAATCAGCTCTATAAAATTAGCACTCGATGAATGTTACATTACGAATATGCTGAAATGCGAGCCAAGACAGCTCGTCAGCCAACGAAGCAATATTTTTACGAAGTGTTCTGATATTCTGTTAAAAGAGATTAATCTTTATTCCCCGAAAGTGATAATCGTTATGGGGGAGCTTAATCCCTTGCGTAAAATTAGAAATAATTTTCCTGACACCGACTGGTTTGAAATATATCATCCCATAACGCTTTTGAAGAATCCCGATCTGAAAAAAGAAACATGGGTTACTTTAAAATACGCGATGAAAAGAATGACAGAGCTGAAAATTATATGAGATACGCGGACGTATTTCTGCCTGTTCCTTCCGAGAAAGCCTTTACATATGAGATACCGGATGATTTATCTGTTACGTCAGGCATGCGGGTCAAGGTTAAAATTTATAACAGAACTGTTACGGGTTTTGTAATCAGAACACATGATAATAAACCTTTAACATTTGAAGCGAAGTGTATTTCTGGTGTTATAGATAACGATACAGTTTTCGGACAAAAATTTATCGATCTTTCCATCTTTGTTTCAGATAACTATATTTGCGGTCCCGGCGAATTTATGGAGATGGCTTTTCCTTCCGGAACAAGAACAGGCAATAGGTATAAGCAGCCGTATGAAAAAAATGATTATCTCTTTAATCTGAATCCTGCACAGAAAAAAATCTACGACGATATTATTAAACACAGCAGTGAAGGAAAAAATTTAAATTTATTATATGGAATTACGGGCAGCGGTAAAACTGAAATCTATATTGAACTCGCTAAAGAAACTTTAAGAAAGAATAAATCTGTAATAATACTTGTACCGGAAATAGCTCTATCGTCACAGATATATCAGCGTTTATATAATTCTTTCGGTGATGACCTGGTTTTATATCATAGTAATCTTTCTAAAAATCAGCGTTTCGCTAACTGGGTAAAATTTTTTAAAGGTGATTCTAAAATTGCTGTAGGAACCAGATCTGGAATATTTCTACAATGCAGCAATCTTGGTCTGATAATTATTGATGAGGAGCATGACGGGTCTTATAAAGAAAATTCAC
>CAYLTM010000053.1:256-1440 GCA_964386495.1 uncultured Leptospirales bacterium | reverse complement strand
AAGAATTCGAGACGACCTACAAGCAGGACCAGAACCCGCGATATAACGCGAGAAGAATCGCGTTTTATAGAGCGAAAAATGAAGGAGCTCTTTTGTTGTTGGGTTCGGCGACCCCTTCTGTGGAATCGTATTATGCTGCCGATAAGGGTGTTCTGAATCTGCACAAACTTCTGCAAAGACATAACAACGCTGTTCTGCCGGAAATCGAAATTATCGAGATACAATCATCTAAACCTGAAAGCAGTCTATCTCCGAGATTAATAGTTCATACGAAGGAGATAATTCAAAAAAATCTTCAAGCTGTATATCTGTTGAACAGGCGGGGATATTCTCCGGTGGTTATGTGCCCTGTCTGCAAAGAAAAAGCGGTATGTCCAAATTGCAGTATTAATCTAAACATGCATAATAGTAACAAATTATTATGCCACTACTGCGGTTATGAAGAACTTCATAACAGTAAATGTAAACATTGCGGTAATGACGAGATGATGCTGATTGGCGCAGGTACTCAAAGAATTGAGGAACAGATTGAAAAAACCTTTACAGGGTTTAGGGTAATGCGTCTTGATCAGGACAGTGCTGGGAAGAAAAATGTCGCTGAAGATCTTATCTTGAAAATGAATAATGGTGATATCGATCTTCTCCTTGGCACACAAATGGTAGCGAAGGGTTTTGATTTTAAAAGGATTGTTCTTGTTGGTATCATTATGGCGGATATTGGTCTTAATTTTCCGGATTTTCGTGCGACAGAAAGGGTCTTTTCGCTGCTCATGCAGGCATCCGGCAGATGCGGCAGGGGTGATTATCCAGGCAAAGTTTTTATACAGACCCTCGACAGCGGCAATATCATTTTTGAACTGCTTAAAAATCACGACTATGAAACTTTCTATAAAATGGAAATTGAGAAGAGAAAGGAGCTTTTCTACCCGCCGTTTTCCAGAATAATCCGGTTGGTTTTCAGAGGACTTGAAGAATCGGTGGTGACTAAGCATGCGGAGAAAATCGCTGAAATTCTGAGAAATGGTATTTCTTCGGATAATGTTAATAATGAAATTCAGATTCTGGGACCGGCACCATGTCCATTTTCTAAAATCGCGAATAATTACAGATGGCATATTATTCTTAAATCAAAAAAAATCAATGGTATAAAAGACATCATCAAGGATTTTGTGAGCAAACAAAAA
>CAYLTM010000053.1:0-246 GCA_964386495.1 uncultured Leptospirales bacterium | reverse complement strand
CATGATTTATTGTATAGTTCTCGAATCTGTGCCAGTAGCCTTTTAATGTTTTAAAACTTATGCAGTATTTGAGTATTTCTAGATATTTTTCCCTGTATATTTGAATTCCACCGAGACTTTGAAGATGTTCGGAATATACCTGGCAGTCAATAATTGGAAAATCCTCAAAATCAAGAATTTTCGCGAGCGTGATAAATGCCGCTTTTGAAGCGTTTGGTGAATTCGCAAACATCGATTCACCTATAA
>CAYLTM010000052.1:20298-22069 GCA_964386495.1 uncultured Leptospirales bacterium | reverse complement strand
CAACCATGTTTTTAATGTCAAGATTAATTAAATTTTTATAGCAATATACAACAGTGTATTTTTTTTAAAATTCATATATTTATTAGTTGACATATTTATTGCGTTTATTCGGCATGGACATATGAAAGAAAAGAGAAATGGAAAGGTCATATGTTGTTGCTTTACATATATTTTCATATAGTGTTTATTGCCTATTCATATTAAACATTTCCGAAAATGAAGTCAATTAATTTTTTTCGGAAATGTTATTTTTTTAAGGAATTGTGGCGAAGCCAAAGTGAGCGACAGCGCATATACGCTTTGTTGTGCGCCGTTACATTTAAATTACTTAATATAATCATTCCAAAAATCGATATTATCTAACTCTGGAGAATATGAATTTTCGGAAATAAAGTATTCAACAAAAGAAGAGGACGTTGATTTTAGGAAAGTATTCAATTTGGACAAAGCTTCTTGTAGTTGAGCAATAACTGGATGTTTATCTATTGGCTCCAAACATACATCAGAGTTTTCTCTAATCAATTTTCTACTTATGCCTTCTTCTATATCTTCACATTTATTAGGATACTCAAACCGACTTGGCCAAGGATAAGGAGTACCACAGTAATTTTTATAAATAACATCCAAAATAGTATTAGATATTTTACTCGATATACTTTTTACATCGTTTTTCAATTTATCGAAGGCTTCAATTTCACTGCTGTGTTTCAATATTACGTCATTAACAGAATCTTTATCTTTGATTGACATTAGCTCATCAATTATTGCCTTTTGATCTATTACACTATTGTTTAGGCTTGTGATTGTATTAAGTGACGCAGTGTAGTTATTTTCAAGCTTTTCGTATTTTGCAGCGTCAATCAAATTCGGTTTTGGTAAAGCAGCAATTAAAGCATCAATTATTTTGAGAAAATCTCTTGTCATTGAATCCCAAAGGGGTGTGTTCTTTGTTTTAGAATAACATTCAGTGACATCATCACTTATTGCGGCTAAACTATCACTATCTCTAATATTACCTTGTTGCAGTTTATTCAAAATTGCCTTATTTTCTTTATAATCAACCGGTGGAATATTTAAACAATGCAGTTTTTTATCTTTTAATACCCATGAAGCTCCAAGTTCACACAAGCAAAAACGACTAAGCAGAAAATTACTCGAAAAAATATAGATGATAATATCTGAATTTTCAATTTTGTCTTTAATAAAATTGATATAATCAGATCCTTTTCTAATATCTAATCCCTGAATTGAAGAACAAAATATTGTAGAAATGTTAATATCATTAGAAGAGCAAAGATAAGTTACAAATTCTTTAACAAGTATTTCATCCTGTTCTGAATGACTAACAAATATTTTTGACATTTGATTCTCCTAAATAATCAGTAGTAATGGCGCACAACGTTTCTGGGGCAACCGATTTTCGCCACCTTCAACAAAACAAGTTTACATAAAACACTATAATTATTACAACAACAAAATTCATCATGAACAGAAATGTGGCGAATATGGATGAAGGCGGTACTCCGCCGTAATCGGTTGACCCATGTTAAGCGAAGGCATTAACAATCATTTTGGAAAAAATAGAGTTACAAGAATTGATATAATAGTTGTTACAATGATGCCAATAATTGCCCAAATTGTAGTTGCCCTAATTCCACTTTTACCTTCATTTTTAATTGGGTTAACGATATTTCGATAAACTGAATCATAAATTGAATTAACTTTATTAATATCTTTTAAATATTTTTCAATAATATTTACAGTTGGAATC
>CAYLTM010000052.1:0-20288 GCA_964386495.1 uncultured Leptospirales bacterium | reverse complement strand
TTGGCTAGTAGTTAGTTTTATTATAGTGTTGATTTTTAAAAACAGTATGAGTTATATACATTGTTTTAAAACAAATATTTGGTATATTATATTATTTGTAGTTAATTTTTGGGGGAAATAAAGTTTGAAAAAAGTAAAAATCAGACCTGATTTAATTAATTCATTTTTCTCAGCTAATTCATATATTTCACCAATCTTCGACTCTGCATCATTGATTGTATCTTTAATCGAAGCTGGGTCAAAAGAAATAATATCATTGTACTTCTTTTGACAATCATCTAATTCTGACTTTTGCTTTAGAAAATCGTCGTTAAGCATTTTTAAGTGTGTATCAATAATTGCCATTGCTTTCGAATAATTTACATTTCGGATAAATGTTCTTGGAATATATCCTCCACCATCTCCTGAAGTGAAACCCTCTATTACATTAAGATCGTATAGACGATCAATTGCAGATTCAATATAATTTGGATTAATTGTTGTTTGAAAAATCCCATGAATATCATCCCATGAAAATTCAACTTCATCATTTGTTTCGAGTAAAACAATTAGTCGACGAACAATTAACGAATATATTAGAATATCTTCTCGATCTAACGATTCAAAAGTAAATATTTCCATTTCACCACCTTTGTTGTTAATGTCTTTCGTCTAACTTTTATTGTCTAAAGAAACCTTCACATATCATTATCCATTTGTTCATGATGTAAAAGCATCCTTCACCATGCAAAACAATATACTATAACAAGTCAAACAATTAATCATATTAACAAAATACGTATACAATATATTATTTATAAAAGACTTTTCATTCACTACCCTATTCACTACATCCAATCTCCAGATTTTCAAACATTTTTTGAAATTCTTCCTGAATATTTGAATTCTCCCAAGTGTCAATATTTTCTTCTTTTATAGTGCTAAATGAAGTTCCATTATAATATACTATTGCCCAAAAACTATTACCGGAACATTTGAAATAACGAGTTATCGTAGAAGCCTTTATTGTGATAGGATGCCAGGGATTAACTATTTTATAAACTTCATAATTTGGTAATCCGACATGACTTTTGATTGAATTAATAGAATGCATTTCAGTTTGCTGAATATTTGTAAGTGCGGAAATACTCTGTGTGTAGCCAGTTGTCTTTAACCAGCTCTGCCCGGCAGGTAAAGTAATTATACTAATTGATGTGTTTACAGTTTCATTAAAAATAGAATATTCATCAAGCATTATTAGTGCCTTGCTATTGTTATTTCCAAAAGTAGTAAAAACAATTAATTTTTGATCTAATTTTGGTATTTCATTTATCGCTTCAATCTTAAGATTGGTGAGTTGATGTGGAGACCCATTAGGGTCTTTGAGTATATAATTTCTTCCAAGCATTTGATTATCATCAAAAAGTATATAAACTCCAAACCAAGCGTCTTTGTATTTACTCTTCGGATCAAGAAAGTTAGATAACCCCTTAATTTCCCGAGGGTTACCTTTTGTAAAACTTCCCACAGTATAAGTATTTATAATTTTAACATTAACTTTTCCATTCGATAACCAGTTTAATTGATTGCTGAAATTAATAATAAATGGTTTTTGTTGCAACTCGGGTGGAATATACCTATAATTTAGCTTAACCCCATAACCTTTTAAATCGACATTATATAATGTTTTAATGAACCATGCAATAATTGCAGGAAAAGGTGGAGATATAAAATATATCGAAATGGTGCTAATTATTAATATTATCAGAATCTCTATTTTTATTATCTTATATTTCATTCTATTCCTTAAAATTAAACCTCGGAAAAATAGTATAATTTCTCTCCTTTTTTATAATATCCAATTCTATTATTATTAATGTAACATTAGAAAATATTTTTTATTTAAAAAAATCTTTCTAATGTGAATTTCTTTAAAATTTCGCACGAATAATAGTGGAAATTATGCGTTCTGAGATACCTACCATAATAATCACATTTTTAGCATTGGTGTGCCGATACAACCAAGATCAATTAGAAAATGACAGATTATTGACGGCAATATACTGTTATTCTTTTTTCTAATATATCCAAGCATTAGTCCATACACTATGGCAAAAATTCCGAATTTCAAACCACCGATATAGAAATGTATTATAGAATAATATAGAGCTTGAAACGTATTACATAATAAAAAAGACGAATAAATATTTTTTAATAGTTCTGAAAATACAAGACGGTATATTATTTCTTCGCTAACAGAATTTATTACACATAATACAAATATTGGAAATAATAACCTTGGATTTATTATACGAATATCATGAAGCAAATATATTGAATATGACAAACTAATTAGTGCGCAAAAATAAAATGACAGATCGAATTTATTATAGTTGAAATGTACAGTTATTAGACGATTGCTGTATTTTATCCAGAGTAATGAAAATAATGAGTAAAGCAACATTGGACTATAAATTATTATGGCGATGTACGCTTTCCGAACAGTCATTCCTTCATTAAATGGCCAGAGTAAAGGATTAATTTTCATAATAACAAAGATTGCAGAATTAAACAATAGAAAAGAAATAGCAAAGCCGATGATCGATATATTGTCCCTTTTATTTATCATTCGCAATTCTTTTATCTGTCAGGATTTTATTGGTAGTTATTGTTAATAATATAACTACTCCTAATAAAAAAGATAATAGTGATATTATTTGCGCTTGTGTCATATTAAAATAGACTATAGGTTCTTTCCTGAAAAACTCTTGGATAAATCGTCCAACAGCAAAAAATATTAAATAAGCAGAAATAATTATTCCGTTTAGCCGGTCACTAAAATGTTTGGTATTATAATTGTAAATATGATTTAATATTAAGAATAGAAGCAAATTGTATATAATTGAATATAGCGGTGTCGGATTTAGAAAGGTATACGAATTACCAAATATATTTATTGATACAACGCCTCCCCAACAGCAACCAACCAATAAACACGCGGTTCGCCCGATTGCATGAGCGATAGGAATATATAAAAATATTATATCTTCGGTTTTTGCAATATTAAAATTGAAAATTTTAATCAGTAAAGTCATTAATAGAAATCCGGTAATTAATCCAGAATGATACGTATGGATACCACTTCCGAAAATACTATAAATAAATAATTCTTTATTCCAAATATATGAAGGCAGATAAAACATGTTTGCAAATCTGGTTCCAATATATGCTGAAAACGTAATAACAAGATATGAACCAATTATAAATTGATTTACTTTTTTATTATTATAACCTCTGGCTTTCATTTTGTTTGACACCAGAAACAATACAGTTATAATCGCTACATATATTATACCGTAATATACGAAATATGAGAAAGCCATTTTCCCAGGTATCAAATATGTACTGTTTAAGAAATCTTTGAACATTTTTCGCTCTTAATTATCAATTATATTATGATCGTTTACAGTTTTTTCCATATTCGGTGTTGAATTTTATCATCTGTAATTCCTAACTTGTCTACATCGCCGGATATCCATATATTATTGCTCTTAAGAGTATATAGAATATTAAAATAATAGCCTGTCCCTATTCCACTAATAGAATTATCCATAAATATTTTCAGCCACTTACCGCCCGAATTGATTGTTCCTATCCCAAGTTGACCATAAGAATTACCACCAGTGGCGGACAAACCAAACATATCTAAAGCATAACTGTTTTCAATGCCGGAATAAATCTTCGATATGTTTTTTAATGAGAGTGTCCATATATTTCGATTGTTAATATCGCCTATACCTAACTGACCTTTATCGTTTTTTCCACATACATACAACGAATTATCATTTTTTAATGCTAGCGAATGGTTTCCTTTACTGGCTACTGATATAACATGATCGAGAGACTTCTGCCATGTATTTCTGTCTATATTGTCAGCCAGTCCTAATTGCCCATATTTATTATTTCCAGTAATCCACAAACTTCTATCAATTTTCACAATAAGACTGTGGGTTTCGCCACACGAAATATTCAGGACACTATTCAAAACACTTTTCCAATTGGTTGAGGATATATTTGTCCCGTCTCCTAACTGTCCTTCTGTATTTCGTCCAGTAACCCAGAGAGTATTATCGCGCTTAAGTGCAAGACTATGTTTGCCCGTGGTAGATACTGCTAACACATTATCCAGTACTTTTGTCCATTTATAAACATTTTGAGTGTCACCTGTTCCAAGCTGTCCCTCGTCGTTTAATCCTGTTCCCCATAAGGAATTGTCAGATTTTATTATAAAGGCGGTCTGATCACCAGCTTCGACATAAATAACATCGGTCATAACAGTATTAAATCCGGCTCTCTTTATTTTGCCATCCGTACCGAGCTGACCAACGCTGTTATTACCGGAACCCATTAAAACTTTACTGTGTCGGGCAAGTATGAAAACTGAATCCCTACCCGACGCAAAATATAGATTATCTGGATAATTAGACTTTTTTCCCTTAAATAAAGAACTTAGTACTAATAGAACCATAAAAATTAAAGTTAAAAAGATTCCTAAAATTATTTTACTCTTCATGAAATTCGTCTACTTTGTTATTAATCTTTTCTAGCTCTAATATCAACCGGCACATTAGGAAATTTCTCAATGCTATCAGATCCAACTGCCGCGAAATATCCGGAATCGCCACCTGTAAAAGCGGAATCGTTGAAGGATATTTCTTTTACTCCGTTGAAGAAAAGATCGAAATTACCACTTCCATTATTTACCACTTTTATTATATTAACAACATTATATCCAAGTTTCACATTAACACCAGTTGGCCATGTAGTAGGTACAGTTGTCGTCCACGCTCCGGCTGTATAAAATGACTGAGTTCCACTGACTTTTTTTGATATCTGGTATTGACCAGCCGTATTAACTAGTACCCGATAATAATTATTAGTATCCTGATAACAATACACGATACCATAACCAGCACCATAAAACCCATACATTTTTTTTACTTGTACCTGAAGGTTTGTCATAGGTGTTGCAACACTGCTATGAAGTTTAATTTTCTCGGTATTGCAGTTTGATGAATTATTTGTATAGTATTGAACAAATCCTAAGCCATCATTTACCCAATCGATAGTACTGACTGCTAATGAATCCGTGGAAGGAATGATCTTTCCTCTTACATCAACCGGAGTATTTGGAAAAGCTTCATCCGTTGTACTACCCACAATTGCCCATAAACCATAAAATCCGCCTTTGAAAGATGAGTCAATAAAGGTAATATCCTTGACACCATTAAAATATAGATCAAAACTTCCGGTGCCGTTATGAATAACTTTAATATTATTTACCACATTATAACCGGTTTTTAAAGAAGTGCTTGTCGCCCATGGGGAAGGTATTGATGTTTTCCAAGTTCCGGCATTGTCATATAAGAAAAAACCCATTTGTTTTTTTGAAACAAGATACGTTCCATTTGTTGAAATCAGAACTCGATAAAAATTATTAGTGTCCTGTGCGCAAAAATATATACCATACCCATTCGTAGTTGAACCAGAAATCTTTTTGACATCAGCCTCAACTGTTGTCATCGGTGTATAAATATCAATAACATAATTGCTGAACTTTCCGCAATTTGCAACATTATTTGTAGAGTATTGTAAAAAGCCGGAACCGTCGTTTTGCCATAATATTGTTTTTACTGCCGCATCTGTTGCTGTAGCCGATGCTGCCGGTTGAGTTGTCACTGCACCCGATGAAGTAACCTCTGATGAATTAGTTGCTTCCTCATTATTATTTGCCGACGATGTTGACGAATCCGACGATCCCGACGAATCAAAACACGCTATTCCCATTGTAAGAATAACAGCTAAAAGAACCGTACTAAAAATCTTTCCTTTTTTCATTTGTTTCTCCTTTTATTTTATTTATTGTCTGGACTTTGATTATTCATGATTGTTTGTTTGTGTTCGTGTTTGTTGTGCTTTCATTACACATGTGTATTCATATTTCATTACACAGACACTGACACACCTACAGTTGTAGCCGTTTTCCGGGCGGTCGAATCTGAATGTGTCGGACAGAGTTTCACCCCATGCGCCGTAACGGACAGCTTGTGTTACACCGAAACCGAAGAAGCCTTCACGCGCGGAGGTGATTGATTCGTGGATGTCGTGTGTGTAGTACACGGCTTTACGTCCGGTATCGCGCGACAGTAATCGTCTGCCGGAATATTGTGTTTCGCTTTTTTCAACAATTGGATATCCGAAAAAACTCCATTCACGAGTTTCCATAGAAACTTCCGGTGTAGTATCGTGATAGTATGAATTTTTCGCTGTTATTTCATATTTCGCCGCACCATGTTTAAACGCGTTGCCGTAGTTTTCATTAGACGGTAGTTTTTCCAGACCGAAAAATCGGCTCGTTTCTCTGTTAAAAGCATCATAATCGTATTCTGCTTTGAACACATAGCCATGACCGGCATATCTGCTTACGGTTTTCATTCTTTTCAGCGGATCATAACTGAATGCTGTGTCAGCATATTTATTCGCATCATAAGAATATTTCATCATTTACCAACCGCTTCTTTCTCACAACCTTCACAAGTAAATCTTATTTTGTTTTTGTCAATAAACTCCTTGCAATGGACATATTTTCGATCAAACTTTTGATTTGCTTCAAATAATTTACGAATACGCAATGCTTTATCTCGGTCTTTCCATTGATAAAATGTTGCTTCTTCAGCAATAAATGTACAATCATATGCAGAAAGGCATAAATTATTGGTTGCATTAATGTCGATATTATCTAACGAAAGAAAGTATTCTATTATATCTTCACCACCATTCATAACCGACTTGTGTAATACAGTATTGTTAAATCTATCTTTCAAATTAAAATCAGCTCCATAGAAAACAAGGTATTTTATTACATCTAAATTATTATGATCACATAATAATGCAAAATGAAGTACATTATTATTATCAATTCCTATGAAATTTAGATCAGCACCATAAGAAACTAACAATTTCACAATCGGTAGAGATCCTAATGCAGCAGCTAATGATAATACTGATTCAATATCCATATAATTAGGATCAGCACCACTTTCAAGTAATAGTTTAACCATTTCAATGTTATTTCTCTGTATAGCAAAATATAGCACATAGGATTTGATCATTGCTATATCTTTTTCGAATTTGGTATTATTAATAATATATTTAACATCATCATATTTCGAATCATTTATTGCTGTGATTAGTTTTATTTCATTTTGCGACGCATCTATTTCTTTTAAATATTTTTCAAGCTCATATTTATTTAACGTATTTATTTTAACACTATATTCACTCATACAATATATATTGTTATTATATTTTATAATAGGAAATGTAATAATACTAATGACTAAAGATATTAAAATAACAAAATATTTTTTACTTATTTTTTTGGACATCCATTACCTCCTTTTCCTGAATTTTGTGCATTTTGAATAGTTATATATATAGACCTTGCAATAGCTGTTATAGTCCCATCATAAGCTTTTTCAAAGTATTCATTTTTAGAAATATATGCAACAATAACACCTTGTGCTTTTATAGCCATTATTGGTTTACCATCTTTATCTTTAAATCCGGAATCTACCATCGTTACATTTCCATATATATATGGATCTTTAAAATGTAAAGTAAACTGTCCACTACATTGTGGGGATTCTGCCCATTCTCCATTTCCTTGATAAAATGGATTCAACCCTTTTAAAGAACTTGGATTTGTTTTTAAATAATCCTGTTCCTTCCCATCAGTCGTTGCCGCTATCCACAACCCCCACTGGTCCCAAAAGTTCATCGGGTCGGCGACACCGCCTAAATATGTCTGCCAGTTGAAGCCATCTTTAACAGGGTCGGTGCTTGTCCACTGCCTTGTAAATGGCGAGTAGTGGCGGTAACCGAAGTTGTACAGCATGGCAAATCGGTCATATGCTTTGCCGTTGTAGCCGTTTTCCGGACGGTCGAATCTGAATGTGTCGGAGAGCGTTTCACCCCATGCGCCGTAACGGACAGCTTGTGTTACACCGAAACCGAAGAAGCCTTCACGCGCGGAGGTGATTGATTCGTGGATGTCGTGTGTGTAGTACACGGCTTTACGTCCGGTATCGCGCGACAGTAATCGTCTGCCGGAATATTGTGTTTCGCTTTTTTCAACAATTGGATATCCGAAAAAACTCCATTCACGAGTTTCCATAGAAACTTCCGGTGTAGTATCGTGATAGTATGAATTTTTCGCTGTTATTTCATATTTCGCCGCACCATGTTTAAACGCGTTGCCGTAGTTTTCATTAGACGGTAGTTTTTCCAGACCGAAAAATCGGCTCGTTTCTCTGTTAAAAGCATCATAATCGTATTCTGCTTTGAACACATAGCCATGACCGGCGTATCTGCTCACTGACTTCATTCTATTCAGCGGATCATAACTGTATGCTGTGTCAGCATATTTTTTGCTATTCCATTCAATTGATTCGTTTACTAAATTGCCGTTATTATCGTAGGCGAAATTTCTTTGCCCCTTTGTCAACAAACGGTTTTCGTCATCATAGGTATGATCTATCTCTCCGAAAGGATTACTGACTTTTGTAATGTTAGAATTCGCGTCGTAAGAATATTTTTCAGGAAAATATTTCACACGGCGGTTTTGTTTGTAATGCGGAACAAGAGATCCGTAAATATCCTGTAGTCTGGAAATATTTGATTCGTCGGAACTGTTGTCCGCAGTATTATTCATATCGTCATCAGCTACAGTCTCCCCGAGACCTTCTATAAAGTCGTCTATATCAGCGGATCGTAGAAATTCCATGGAGTCGTCGTCATTGTTATTCTTTTTTCCTTTTCCATGGTTGAACTTATCCCTGTAATTAAGCCCGGCATAAAGACGCTCTTCAACAGCATAACGGTGTTTACGGTGAAAAGGATACACTGCTTTGCTCAAACGACCGGTATTGTCATATTCGTATGTTGACAGATAACCGTTATTATCAAGAACAGCTCCAATTTTTCCAGCCTTGTCATAAATATAACCGAAGCCATCAAGAATTCTTCCATGTCTGTCTTTTGTAATAGTTGTTTCAAGCAAATTGAGTTGGTTGTAACCGTAAACAGTTACAGCTCCGTCACCGGCTATACGTTTTGTCATGTTCCCAGCTGTATCATATTCAAAAGCGTTGGAAGTGTTACCAGTTTGAATTTCTGTCAATCGGCTGAAATCATCATAAGTATAAACAGTACTCTTCGGTTGTTCATTTTTATAGACCGATTTTCTTTCACGCAGTCTACCGTAACTATCGTAGGAATTTGAAACAGTATAAGTACTGTTGTAATTAGTTGTAGCGGTGGAAACAATTCTGTTCAATCCGTCATAAGAAAATGAATTTTCAATACCAGAACGAACTGCTCTAATGATATTTCCTTCGTTATCGTACAAATACGCATTTTGAGTACCGTCATGAAAAACTTCGGCTGTTTTACGGTATAACGCATCATACTGATATTGTTTAGTGTTACCATTAAAATCTTTTTCAGTGATAACATTTCCGGCATTATCATAGGTGTAATATTTGCTTACACCAAGACGGTTTGTTTCACTAAGAAGCAAGCCTTCAGGATTGTAACTGTACGAATAATCCTTTCCGCCATTAATGTTAAAACGAATTAATCGATTGTAAATATCATAATTATAATTTATTGTCTTTCCTAAAGCATCTGTTACAGATAACAACCTTCCAAAAGTGTCATGGAAATATTTCGTTAACGAACCGTTTTCATCGGTCATTTCAGAGAGATTTCCGAATCCATCATAGGTGTAACTTCTTGAAGCACCGGACGGCAAGTATTCTTTCGTGAGTCTGTTCATACTATCATACTGATAACTGAAATTCATCCCGAATTCATTTTCGTGACTTATTACATTGCCCACAGCATCATATTCATAGGTTTTTTCGACACCAGTAGGAAGTTTTTCAGCAAGCAATCTGTTCGCTTCATCATAAATATATTCATATGTAAGATTTTTCTCATCGGTTCTTTCAATAACATTACCATTGTAATCATACTTAAAAGATTCCGATAAACCTTCAGGTAAACTCTTTCGGATAATTTTTCCAGAACTATTATATTCCATAGATGTGAAATATCCGCGTGCGTCAGTATAAAGCATAGGATTTCCGCCAGGCGTATAGGAATATTTTTTCTCAGAACCATCTGGAAATATCACCGATGTAATCCTCCCAAATATATCTCTTGAATAGGTGGTAACCTTACCGTTCTCATCTGTCCGAGACAACATATTACCATTTTTATCGTAAGAGTATCTGCTGGTTTTACCATCCCTATTAATTTTTTCAACAACATTTCCAGAAACATCATAAATATATTTGGTCATATATCCAAGTGAATCTTTTACTTCTGTCATCTGTCCGGCTGAATCGTACTTATAGAAAAATTCAGCTCCGGTAACCACATTTTTCTCATAGATTCTTCTTCCGTCTGCATCATATGAATAATATACAAGATCCTTCCCTGCCGTATTAACAGACAGAACCTTTCCATCGTAATTGTAGGAATAATTTAATGTTGTCCCATCCGGTTTTATTGTCTTAATCCGGTCATGTGTCTTATTGTAAACATATGAAAAGGTATAACCGTTTTTATTTTTTTCCGAGATAAGATCATCCCTGCTGTTATAAGCGTATTCTTCCGTATTTCCAAGAGGATCGGTAACAGAGGTAAGAAGTCCATCATTTGTATAGGTTAGCGTAGTTGCGTTTTCATCAGCATCCTTGAATATTTTCAAACTACCCGTTATGTCATATTTGTATTGGAATAATCCGCCTTCTTCATCTTCTAAAACAGACAGATACCCATTTTCATCATAATAAAATCGTTTTACTCCACCATCCTGGTTACGGAAAGATTTAATCAGACCATTACCATCGTATTCCATAGATACATTTGAATTATCTTCAAAATTAACTGAAATCAGATTAGCCCCGCTATAAAACATATGCCGACAGAAACCATTCCTATCCTTATAGAATGTGGGTTTATTATTGTTGTTATATGTCCATAATTCAAATGAACTATCTGGATATATTTTACGTAAAAGATTATTTTTATCATCGTAAACCATTTGTGTCTTGCGACCAATTCTGTCAGTAAAGGAAATCTGGTTGAATGAATCATCATATTCAAAAAATTCGGATGACCCATCGCTGTAATCAATACGAGTTGTAAGATATTGGTCATTGTAATAATATTTCTGATTCAATCCCTCGTCATTCGTACAGATAGTATATTTCATTTCAGGATTATATTCAAATTGAACAGCTATTTTTCCTTCTTCATTAATTATTTTTTGAACAATATTTTTTCCGCCTATTATTGCGTATTGATATCCAAAAATACTACCGTCATTTTTAATTTTCTTTTCAAGAAGCCCGTCAGCGGTATATTCATACTTCATGCTATACCCATTTTTATCTGTAACAGTTTCAAGCTCTCCATTAACATTGTATCCATAATTTACAGCTCTACCTGCAGGATCGGTTATACGGATTAGCTCTCCTTTTTCGTTATAATCAAATTCAAATTCCCGACCATAGCAGTCTTCGATAGTATCTATTTTAAAATTATCATCATAAGATATCTCAGTAACATTATTATTCTGGTCAATTAATTCAACCGGAAAACCATATTGATTATATTTTCTTTTGGATCCGTCGGTATTCGTTAAAATCCAGTCTCCATTTGACTCAAGCCGAATTTCTGGAGACGTATTCCGGTCTTTAATAGTATCTGAACCGTCCGGATAATAATTAACAATATCATCATTATATTCAGTAGTAGAGTCAATATCACGAGCTGCGGTTAAAGTGTAAATATGCGGCATACCTTCATCATCTATAAAAACAATTTTATCATTACCAACTGATTTAACAAATTCCGCGTTATTGAGAGATGAGAAGTTGTTTAATTTTTCATTTTCTATCTCATATTTATAATCTGAGTTATATGTATTATATATAGAAGTAATCTCGCTTTTTTTTCCTTCTAAATCTGCGACAGTGCTTTGCGACTGAGCAATTTCATTTTGGGCATTGTAATACTGAAAGTTCTGCATTACACCAATTGCCTGATTCAAATAATTAATGTGATTTTGAATTTCCGCAATGTTAGTCTGACAAAGGCTAACGATTTCAGATGTTTTAGGATTATTAGACCGTATAATTCTCGTATCAAGATTCAAATACCATTTGTTTCCAACAACCGAATTAATCAGCGGGGATTTCCTGTATTTTCTCTCAATCACAAACGCCTTGCCGTTAATATCTATTGAAAAGTCCTCAACCGAGTCAACAACTTCCCCAGTCGGAACAATAACAGGGTCACCAAAAAGAAAACAGTTGATTTGTATACCAAAACTTATCGTTGCATTTATCGCGGCAACGACTTGCGGATTAGTAGCAATAGTAGTATATATATGTGAAACTGCCTGACCAGCTGCAGTAGATATATTTGTTGCTGTCTGACCAGCACTAGAAAACCCCGAAACTATCCCCGACCCTATGTAACTTAGAACATCCCCAGCAAAAGCCAGTTCTGATGCAAAGTAGTTCTGCGTTCCAGTCGAGCCAACATCACTTGTATTTCCACAACTTGTTAATCCCGAACTATTACTATCCGTTGTTCCTCCGACCGGTACTCCCCCATTAGACGAATTAGTATCTGTAGTATTTGACTCATTGCTAGTTGTAGTGTTACTACAGCTGGAAGAGCTCCCAGCATCTCCTGCACCACCAGAACTCACTACGCTATCAATACCTTCATTCCCACCGCAACTTCCCTCCGAAGCCGAACTACCCGAATTGCTACTGCCGGAACTTGATGAGGAAGAATCATCATCACAAGTGGAACCTGAGTTGTATGAATAACCGTTGGAGGTACCTGATGATCCAGAAGAGCCGGATGAGCTCGAAGAACCTCCACTGCAATCGGAGAAGGCATTAAGAGGATATAATATTATTGCTGATGACAGAACAAACACAAATAAACGAAATAATATTCTTGATTGATTGAATCTCAAACTACATACCATTTGAATACCTCAATTTGTAATAATACGTTAGGTCATATTCTGTTTGTACAAAATAATCTGTCAATCACTTATATATTTTTTTTATTAATTATTATATTGTTCTTTCGAGTGCAATCATTATAGTGTAAATCCAGCGTGGTTACTGTGATTCGACTATGCTTATCAACCGCCAAGTCGAAGTAAAACTGATTCGCAGTGACGCGGGCTGGCGGAACCTGTTAATCACAATTAATGAAACAGCTTTTCGATGTCTTCCTTGGAAAGACCAGTAAGATCAGAAATTTCATCATTAGAGAAACCTTTCTTAATCATCTTTTTAGCTGTATCGATTGACTTATTATATTCACCTTTCTCGATACCTTTCTCGATACCTTCGTTTTTGGCTTTTTCAAGAATTCCAAGCTCACTAGCCCATTTAAATATATTTTTTTCAACCATTGTCATTGTAATATCCTCATTTTACCGATCTTATACAAATCATCTCTACCGAAAGCATCAGCGTCAATTATTTTTACTATTGCAAGATTGCAATTAACGAATATTTTTATTTTTCATATATATTTATGCTTGACAGATTTACGCCTTTTCCGAGACATGGCATTATCGCTAATAAAATTAAACCCCAAGTTATTTATAACAACTTTTCAATCTAGCTGATGTTTTCATTATTAAATGCGATATTTATATATTTTTAACATTACTTGCACATATATTATTATATATTTTTTATCATCCGCGATTCTCCGGCACCGCTACGCATCTGCAATTATAATCTCCCCCGGGATGAACCCATCGACCATCCGGCATCTGCGCACCTTTACTCCAGAGGAAATACTTCCCTTCCAGTTCCCTATGTGAATCTCTGACTTTGCTGTCTCGCGCGGTTCTCCAAATATAGCCTTTTATTCCGACTTCTTCCTGCTGTACTTTTGCCAGTTGTCCAAGGCTTGATGTCGCCTGATCGCTCGCCCAAAATACCGCCTTATTTGTATTCTGCTGTTTAATAGTATCGGATAGGGTTTTCATATATCCGAAAAGTGATGCCCAAAAACCCTGCTTCTGCACTTCCTCATCTTGTCTTGTTATGAAATTTCCAGCTGTAATCTCTGAGTAAAATCGTGTATATACTTCCTTTGCAGTCCCTATAAACAGAATATTAAATGACTCTCTTTGTTTGAGGAATAAATCATTGATAATGCCCTTTACAAACTCGCTATCCTTACGCAGGGCATCTCCTTTTATTCCCTGCGAATAAAGATACTGGTTGCGTGTTTTGCGTTGCCATGCGGAGAAACTAAGCAGAGTTTTTTTCACTGCGTTATCAATCTGTTCACTACTAATATATGCGTCTCTCACTTTTTCAATATTTGTAAGAAAAGTTTCTATCGAATGACCTTGATAATATCTGACTGAATAATCATGGCATACAGTAAGTAATGCATCATTGTAGCTATCGAATATTCGCCGGATAGTATTACTGAATTGTGTTTCCAAGTGTAATGGGTACACCGTTTTTCACCTCTGGGTTAGTTTCATAATCAATGTTCTTCATGACATCAAAGTTTTCAAGTTCATATCCGAGTTCTTTCCGTACTTCATCGGGAGTCAATACCCCTTTATCGAGTAGAGTTGTCAACTTTTGAACGGTCTTTAATTCGACATCCCTCTTTGTTGAAGGGTCAAGACTCCAAAGTTCCTTAAACTCTATATTCCAGTCCAAAATAAAGACATCCGATCCGAGAACTTTTTTAATCTCGCCTGAACTCTCCTGAATGACAAACTCAATAATCCATTCAATAATCGGTCTTACTTCGGATTCCAGAAATTTCATTATGTTTTCAAAGTAGTTAATAGAGTCAAACTGTCCGGCACTTATCACTCCCTGAGAATTACCCATTATACGAGCTTTCGGCATGCGCGAAACTCCGGCTAACGATTCCCAAATGAAGGTTAACGACTCCCCCACTCCGCCAGCTTGATATGTGTCTTTTGTGTAATCCTCATCATCAGCCAGCATCATGACAGATTGAGTATTAATGAGGTTCTTAATCTTGTTTGCCAGTTCAAATATTTTGGTTTTATTCAGATCTTTAATAGCTGGACTTTTGAATTTCTTTACTGCAAGCTCTTTAATTAGTGAGTGAATACTCCAGAGAGAATCACTTTGAGCCCTTACCGGATTTATACAACTCTCGATTGCCGATTTTGTGGCTGTTCCAATTCTGGAAAAATTCAGTATTTTAACCCTGCTTTTATGGACCGGAGTGTCCTTAATCTTAATAGAAACAATTTGATTATAGTCTGCTTTTAAAGGCTCTTCTGTCTGGTATGATACGGTGAACTTTTCACCCTCTATAACATTGATAAAAGCAATTTTACTAAGTTGGTCTGGCTTGACTTCTTTTGACAAATCGAGAGTTTCCTGCAGTCCTGCTGTTTCCATACCGAGATAAATACATCCGCCATTGTGAAAAGCTCTGCTGAAAGTAATAAGTTCCTTAATCTTTTCCCGAACACCTAACTCATACAGGCGGTTTTCAATAAGCCTTCCGATCTGCTTTTCATTGTCCTTATTTGTAGTAATAGTAATCCATTCTTTGACAGCATCTTCCGCGAAACCGGAAACAATATTATCAACAAACCCTTCTGACTGAAAGTATTTTATTGCCATATCATCCGGCATGTTTTCTTCCTGCGGTTTTCCCCGATAGACCTTATCTCTATCTGTCCCCTGTCCGGTTTCTTCGTCTGTAATCCTGTCGAGTCTTTGTTGTTTTTTATCAACTTTACGATTGAAAAATAAACCCATATCAATACCTCTCCATTATATTTGTAGCCTTTCCAACAATTCGCCTGATAATTGCAGACGCGCTATCCGGTGCGTCGTCCGGTTCCTGCCCTTCCTGATAATCGAGAATCTGATTAATGTACTCACCTTGACAAGTTGACGAAATATACACTCTCGACCAATTCTTTTTTAGATACGAAATGATTTTAATATGCTTGTTTTCTCTTTCGTATTCTCCCTCTACCGCCGGATATATTTTCTTCATATCCTTAACTGACAAACCCTTATCAGCATTACTCTCGATAATCAAAGTTCCAGCTTTGTACTCAATAAGTAAGTTACGAATAATCTCGTATAACTCGGTAACATCCTTTCTCCAGACCCACCCTGTAATATAAAAGAATCCTGTTTTCTTATCAAAAAAGCAAAGCGTTAATGCTGTTGTATTGCTTCCCTGATATGCCGGATCAAGATGTGCCAACGGCTGATAATCGTTTTTCCAGTCTGAATACTGAGCTTCAGTAAAAATACGCCCTTCATCTGCGATATGTTTTAACTCATAATTCGCCGCCCAAAGAGCCGGAGTCATCCCCTTTTTCAAATCAGCTATTTTTTCAGCTGTAAGTTCTGGGATCTCAACACTACCGATACGATACTTATCTGCTTCCGGCAGTATGGAAAAAGCATCTTCCGGATGCCATGGAGTGCCAGTATAAATGATGTTTCCGTCAAATACCGGAATGTTCTTTAGCTCTCTACAAAATGATTTAGTATATTCCCTTTCCGATCTGTAAATACGGTCTTTGATAGTGACAATATCATCGGCAACTACCTTTTCATAATGACGACCGGTAACAGCTCCCCCTACTCCAATTACTTCAATGTTTCCTTCTTTTGTAATTCTCCGCTTGGTATTCAAGGTCAGAGAATGAAGGTTGTTTTTTCTTATAGGATTCTTAATACCTCTTAGCTTATTATAAATAGCTTTCAAAGTGTTTCCTTCATAGTGCTTTGTAATCTCTGTTAATATCGCACTGGAATCTGTTACAATTTTCCTTGTAATTAGAATTCGGTCTTCTGGATTAATGAGTAGTCTCCGTATTGCTCCCACTACGATAACAGCGGTTGTTTTGTAGCTGTTTCTATGAGCCATAAGGACATTATCATAATTAACATCCCAGCAATCTTTAATCCACTTAGAATGAATATCCGTAAGCTTATCATAACCGAGAATATTGCCCAAAACATGAGGGCGATTTATTACGATTTCCCATAAGCCCTTTTCTGATGTGGTCATACAATCTTGAAATTGTTTATTCTCTTTTTAAATGCTTCTATCGCTTCTTTTGACCTTCCAATTTTTGAACCGTCTTTATATGGTAGTTCAAATTCAAACTTCAACGCTTCCTCTAATTGCTTGAAAGGAATCTTTTTCGGTATCTGAGCTACTGCATATAGACAACTTCCATACTCTTTAATTTTAACTATCTCCCAAAACTCTTTTAGCAAATCATAGAGTTCTTTTGGTGTATGAAACTTCTGGACTTTCGGACAGTCTATTATTTCAGCAATAGTAATTCTGGGTTCATAATCTAAGCAGAAATGTGTCGAATTTCTCCTGGTATCATCTAAAGCATCCTGAATCTGTGATTTGAATCTCTTATATCCTTCCATCCAGAAATGTACTTTAGTCCTTTTAGTACAAAGGTTATTGATTATAGCACACACCTTTTTGCGGTCTGCTTCAAAGGGAACGCTATTTAATACAGACTGTAGTATTATTGAATCGAACTTGGTATTTATTATCCGCTTAAAGAAAGCATCGGCATAATTTCTGGCAATTTCAACACTCGGAAAATACTCATCTTTCGGTACAGGATATGGTTCGAAATAAGTAAAATCAACCTCTATTCCGTTCTCCTTTAGAAAATGATTATCTGTTACATGACCAGCACCAAAATCTAGTATGGTTTTGCCGTAGTAATCAATCCACTGCTTCCTTAGTAAACTTAGGTTTTTCTTATATGTCTTCTTTCCTAACCCTACGATATAACAGTTACCTATTTCTTTTCGCCTGCCGGATGCTCTTCTAAATGACCCTGATCTTAAAGTGTCTTTGTATGAAGCAAAGTCAAAATTCATCGATATGAGATTTACAGCCTTCACAGCGTACTCCACATTACTCTCAGGGATAACGATACAATCAGCACTTTCTATTCCGTTTTCAGCAAGCACTTCAACTCGCCCGATACCATTGATAATTTTATCATTACTATCAATCAAAATAGGCATTACAACCTTTGTTTTCCGGTATAGACTCATCGCCATGTTCCGGTTTTTGCTCTCGAAATATTCAATGTTCTTTGTAGCAAGGTCTTTTACTGATCTTTTTACAACCTGATTAATGCAGGGATACAGCTCTTTCGTCTTTTTACGCTTTTTTGTCAAAAACTGAAAATTCTTTTCTATTTCTTTTGACAATACAGTAGTTGAATTCTTTACAAAAGCATCATTTGTAGCTCTGTTAAAAATTATGTTTATGCCCTTGATTTTATCAGCTCTGATGTTAAGGTAAAAGACAGGAACTTTTGAGATCCCCATTCTCTTCGCAACTGTAACCCTCTGGTGTCCTGATAAAATTAAGCCGTCTGGTGTAGCGTATATTGGAAATATGAATCCGAGAGTATTTATGCTGTTTTCAATTAGTAGTAATCTTCGCTCATCGGGAGTCCGCGGATTGTCTTCATCCGGTCTTAGCTTATTTATATCTTCAAGAACTATTTTCATAAGCTCATCACCTCTTTAATACCGGATATTACATCATCATACTCAAAACCTTTATCTTTCTTAATCTTATTTATCCACTTAACATATTTATCATGCGGAACAACAAACTGATAGTATCCGGCTTTTATTTCGTGGTCTTGAATTTTAATCATAACATCGGCAGTCGCATCAATTATCTCGTTATCCAGCACATCGCGGTCATTACTGAGTCCGTCCTCGATAAAAGAATCCAAATCTATCTCACCCCCAACTAACCGCATATCGTCCAAATCTATGTCCGATATGAATAATTCAAGCTCATCAAGATCATATTCTCCGTATTGACTGGCAATAGCCAGTAGCTTTTCTTTTGCATCCGTCTTATCTTTAGCCTCTATATAGGCAACCGGAACCGGCGGGATACTGTACCCTTCCTCTGCTAATCCAGTTAGGACACTTAATCTCTGGTGTCCGTCAAGAATGTAGTGCTTTTGTCCATTTTTCCAGATGAAAAATGGGACATTCACTCCGTCTTTTAGAATTCTTTTTTTAAGTTTATTGTGGTTAACATCTGACATTCTTTTAATGTTACCCTGAAAATTAGATAATTCACTAAGCGGTATTAAGTCCGCTCCCTTACAAGTTATTCTGATTGTTTTGTCTTTCTGCATTTCACCTCGTTTTTATTCATAACATTTTCGATATAATTATCGATTTCTTTTTGTCTTTCTTCCAGTTCCTTATCAGAGATATTATCAACTTCAATTTTAGTTTTCCACCTGTCAGGATAACGGTGTTGTAAAAACCACGCCGCCGCTTTCCAGTTAAGAGACGCGCTCTTGGTTATTAATGCAACAGCTCTGGTTTCAGCCATTGCTGATGCCTTTTCTACTTCGAGATAGAAATTTCGATACTTGCCTTCCTTCTCAGTCTCTCCCTTTTTCATCCATGAATAGATTGTAGCTTTAGAAATCCCTGCTAAACTACAGGCGGTTTCGATAAAACAACCAGCTTTAATCGACTTAACAATATCTTCCTGTACTTTGTTATTGAGTTTATCATAATTTGCCATGTGTCAATGTGTACCTTTCGCGTATAGTATTAGTCATTTTTTAATAGCAACCCACGCACCAAAATTCATCCATCTCCAGAAACAATCATATGTTTTGAATCCAGCGGTTTTGAGCAGATTTTCGTTCCACTTTGAAGCAACCGGAACTAATACTCCCTCTAAAGATAGCTTCTTTCTTTCTATTTGCTCCTGCGTGTAGCCATTGCCTTTTTTAAGATTGTAGTATTGAGAAACCATAATATTATCAAGAAAACTGCCGTTTCCCAGCACCTTCTCAACCATAATAAAAGCTCCGCCGTCAATTAGAGAATCATAAATGTCCTGTAAAACTCTCTGGCGGTATTCTATCGGGATAAACTGCACTGTAAGAACTGATAATATTAGGGAACTTGTGTGTTTAGGGAATCCTTTCTTCAGATCCGTGTCATCATATATGACAGCTTCACTGTAATTCCAGTCTATGAAACGCTTTTTAAGGGCTTCTCTCATGGGAGGGGAGACTTCATTAAGGATGTATTTGTTGTAAGCACCGTATTTTTCAATAA
>CAYLTM010000051.1:6955-22450 GCA_964386495.1 uncultured Leptospirales bacterium | reverse complement strand
GGACCGATTATCGCGGCAATATTATGTTTATTAATCAAGCGTTGAGCTGCTGCTGCCGCTTCATTGGGATTGTTGCGGTCATCTTCGATAAACAATACAATTTTATATTTAAGATCCCCGATTTTGATTCCACCGTTATTATTTATTTCATCCGCAGCAAGTTTTGCCGCGTTAACAGTCGGTTCACCGGATTTTTTAATATTCACAGGCTCATCCCCGCTTAACATGGCTAGCACGCCAATGCGGATTTCGGCAGTTTGTTTTTTCGCACAGGCGAAATTAGAGATCACCGCAAAAACAATAACGATGAAGATTATATGCCGGTATATTGGAGACAACCGGCTGAATTTTCTATGTTCCAAAATAACCTCCCAAAATTAATTAGAAGAACAAATATCTACGGGTAGAGTTATTAAAATTCTCATGCCCTTGCCTGGTTCGCTGAAAAGCTGAATAGTGCCTTTAAGATTTTTTTCGACGATGTTTTTTATGATATGCATTCCAAGGCCGCTCCCCCCTTTGTTTTTTTTCGTAGTAAAAAAAGGGTCAAAAACTTTTGAAATGTTTTCTTGAGATATACCAACGCCATTATCTTTATAATCAATAGAAAGATGATTACCTTCCTGAGTCAAAACAATGTGGATATCTCCCTTATCTATACCTTCGAAACCGTGTATAATAGAGTTTATAATAAGGTTGGTATATATTTGCGCGAAATCTCCCGGATGACTATTAATCTCGATATCGGATGGGCAGTCGATATGAATTTTATGTTTTAATTTATCCAGCTTTGGTTTAAGAGACATTATAATATTATTAAAGTAATCGCTTAAATTGAATATACGCTTTTCCTTGCTGCCTTGATCAACAACTACCTGCTTAAAACTCTTCATCAAGTCTACCGCCCTTTCCAGGTTAGTAAATATTATTTTTGAAGATTCTTCAGCCTGTTCAAGATAATTTTTGAGATCACTTTTATTCAGTGTAGAATTTGCAAAATTCTCTAAAATGTTCTTAGTTTGTTTCTGTAGAAAAGTAACAGCGGATATCCCTATTCCAAGCGGTGTGTTCACATCATGCGTTAACCCGCCGACCATAGCACCGATATCCGCCATTTTTTGCGATTCAGATAATTGAGCCAGAGTTTCATTCAAAGCGGATTTCGACCTGATGATTTCTTCATCGACCCGTTGCTTTAATTCGAGATGAGTTTTAACACGTGCCTTTACAATCACTGGGTTGAAAGGTTTGCTAATATAATCTACAGCACCGACTTCAAAAGCCTTAGATTCATCCTTTTCATCGATTTTGCCTGTTACGAATATTACTGGAATATTTTTTGTTATTTCGTTTTGTTTGAGAATCCGGCAGGTTTCATAACCATCGAGACCAGGCATAACAACATCAAGAAGAATCAAGTCTGGAAAAGGTTCGGATTTGGCAACCTTTAAAACTGTTTCTCCGTCAGTCGCGACTTTAATAGTATAATCCGAACGCAGAAGCTCAACTAGAATTCTGACATTACCAGGTTCATCATCGGCGATTAACAATGTAGGTTTATTAAGAAGTTCCGTCATGGATAACCCTCCTTGACAGTGAAAGAGTATATCACAAAAATTAGAATTGTGAAATTAATATTATGAATTTTCATGGTTAATAAAACATTTGACTTGATGTTTCGTCAAGACCCTTTTATGATATTTCACAAAAAAACAAATATTATTGGCAGTAGCAGAGTTGATAAAAATAATACAAAAAACCAGATTGATTCCCTGTTAAATTCAGGGAATCAGAGCTTAAATATTACATCATTCAAGATCGAAGCCAGAAACTTTGTTGCCGATATTTGAATATAAATCGTACAGTATACCTTTTTCTGTTATCAGTAAAGTATTTTCAAAAACACCTTTGCCGAGTCTAACAGATGACGGAAACGAAAAAGAACCTTTATCAAGTTTGTATTCAACCTTGCCGCTGTCGTTGAGAAAAATTATTGTACCATCAAGGTGATCTGCAACAACACAGCCCTCTTTTCCATAGAATTTACCAGCGTCGAGATCGTCGAAGAAACCGGTTTTCGAATAGATCGTCTGAAGGTTTGACGCGGCACCGTACTTAATGTCAACCCTTTTAACAGAAGCCTTCAGGTATCTAATGTCGAAATCTGTAAAATATATTTTTCCGTTTTTAACACTCATGCCGTTTGGACATGTAACACCGGTCTTTAACCAGGTAGACTGCGAAACCAAACCGTTAGTAGAAGATATGCGCACAATTTTGCCGATACCCATAAAATTGGTGTCCGCGAGATAAAGGTTGCCGTTCGTATCCGCGGTCATGCCATTCGGCAGAAACATATCATACAAAACATGATGACTCTCAAAATTAAGCAGGGGCTGATTAAGATCCGCTTTGATTATTTTTTTATCCAAAATAAGATCGCTTATAAGAGACGACATATAACCGAAAAGCCCTTTAGTAAGCATATCCTGAAAATCTATAGGCTGCGGATCAAATTTAAATGAAGTTTTCACAACATAAAGCATGTTTCCAGATTGAGCAATCCCAAGGAAATTACCTTTACCCGCACCGTCGACAGGGACAGCCTTTCCAGTGGCAAAATTATATTCATAAAGATAATCAGCACCTGTAAAAAACAACCGCCCATTGCCGGTAAACAGAATATTCTCGGCATCGGCGACATCATCAGCGACCGTAAAAGATGTTTCATCGCAGCCGATTGTAAATCCCAGCGAAAGAAACAGCAAAATAATCGCGATACTTTTGATTAATATTTTCATAGAATTTATCTCCTTTGTAGTTTCCAGACCGTCTGGACGTTCTTATAATATAAAGAATAATCATCCGACTGTCTAATCAATAACAGACAAAGTCTGTATTTAAAATTTTTTAATTGACAGAATTTAAACTTTTGATTAGCTTATTTATGAAGCCGTTGTAATCTTCATCGATTGAAGGATGAAAATTATGTGGTTTATGAAATATTAAAAAACACCAAGGAGAATGTTATGAAGAAAATTGCTTTTAGTTTGATGCTGTTGTCTTTGCTTGGTTTCGCGTCCTGCGATTCTGACGAAGATCTTAAAGAAATGGATGCAGCTACCATGGAAAAAGTTTCTGTTGTGCTTACTATTTTTGAGAATATTAAAAATAGTGTTGGTGTCCCATTTAAGGGCGAAGATTTGGGATCTACTACAAATCCAGATGGATCTTTAACTATTAATTCTACAAAAGCAGGTGCTAAAGGCGGAACTGTTAAAGTTGAAGGATCATTTAAAATAAATGAAACATCTGGTGATATCACGATGGATATGAATATGACATTTTCAAATTATTCAGATATCGATGAGCTAGGGAAATCCTTTTCAATTGATGGTACAGCTGTAACAACAGTAAGAGGTTCAGCATCAAAATTGAAAACAGAAATGGACGCGGAATATATGCTTACATATGATGGAACAAAATATGATTTCGAAATGGATATAACCGGTTCTTTTGATGATGATGGTACATATAAAATGGAAGGTACTATAACTCTCGACGGTGAAAAATATTCTATGGACGAAGAAGCTGATTTGTAAAACCCGATAAAGTCTAATCATCCGGCGAAACGTTAAGCAATCAGCATAATGTTTCGCCGGGTAATCACCCCCCCTCCTTATTACCATAACACACCGACACAGCTTACTCTAACGATAATTCTAAATTGTTATTGCCGTTTGCACAAATAATAATTATATTATATCAATCGATCAATAATGCGAAAAACTCCAAAATTGATTAGTGGGGGCATCATATGAAAAGGTCGTTAATAACTCATTTGATATTGTCATCAGCAATGTTTATGACAGTTATTCTTTCATGCTATGTCGATCCGACAGCAACCACTTCAACAGGCAGCTCGCAATCTGGAAAATGTACCTACACAGACGAATTAACTAAAAATGACCTAACGTGGGGAATAATGGACGCGGTGAAGGACATTTATAATCAGAATGTGGCATTTCAATCTTCAATAGTAAATAAAACTGTCAACTGCCCGGTCGGTGGAACCGTCAAAATTACCGGAACCGCGACATCGAACAGCGGATCAACCACGGTAAACCTGAAATATGAGATGGCAGGCTGTAAGGTAATGAGTGTGTCATCCGACAAGTCTTTGCAGACATCACTCACCATGAACGGTACAATAAACGAAAAGGGTTTTTGGAACAGTACATCAAAGTCACTAAGCTATTCAGCAGCACCACTATCATACGCGGGAACATTAACAAGAACAAACTGCGGAACAGTTACGATAAACGAAACATGCGAAGTTAATATTTCCAAAACAGATTCCGGGACAACAGGATATTTATGCGGATCGGCGTTTACCTGGTAATTTTTTGCTGGACATTTTTCAGCCGCTTACTTAAATTTTACATCAATTATAATTTTCGATTTATTGAGATTGAGAGAGTTTTTGGAAATTTAAAAAAAATCAGGAAGGAACCATGAAACAACTTGGAAGTTTTTCAAGACCTTTAGGGGTGATTATTTCACTTTTTATAATATTCGCGACAACGATATTATCTTGCAGTCAGATTTCCTATTTCGACGGCGGCGACGGGTTAAGTTCCGAATGGTCTGGGTGGGGATATTCCGACGCGGCATACACGACAAAAATCAGTGAAATAAAATCGATAAAACTTTATGAAGATGACACAATGGAAATGAGCATACGTTCTTTCGAAGGAACACCGACCATCCTTACAGATGATGTCTGGATTGAGGGTGAAGGAGAGTATACTCTCGAAGATACAGCGATCAAAGCTGAGGCTTCGGCAGTGTTGGACGGCAAAAACTATGTGGCGAATTTAACCGGCACCCTGGACGGGGATTATGGTAATGGAACATACACATTATTTGTAAACGGCAAATTTGGTTCAATGGGATATTGGAAGCTTGAAAAAAAATAAGGTACTTATGAAAAATATATTACTTTCAGCGGTGATTATCAGCGTATTAACAATTTCTTTCTGTTCACAGAAACCTGATAAATATACTCTTTACAAAAAAGATTCCTTTCAGTTGAAGGAGGACTCCTCCAATGAAATTAAGATTGGTCAACGGTTTTATGTGGAGCTTACATCCAACGAATCTACCGGCTACACTTGGCAATATAGCTGTTCAGCAAGCAGCGTTGAATACCTTTCTGATAAAATTTTCTGCGTGAAAAACTGCGACCTTTCAGGAGCGCCAAATCAACGTATATGGATTTTCACAGGAAAATCCGCAGGAACAGCGGAACTAACATTCAAGTATTTTCGCTCATGGGAAGACGAGTCGACAGCTGTGGATACTGTTGTCTACAAAATTGTGATAAAATAGCTTTGTGTTTATTCTCGCTGGTTTTTGTTGGTTTTTATCCAATAAATTGTCCAAATCACCCCCGTTTCAATATCATCCCTGCGAATATCCCAATCTGAGTTTGCGTAGTTAAGCAGAATCTCTTTGACTTCGGAGAGGATTGTGTCCAGGAAAAGGTCGATGGCTTTCGATAGAAGCAAAGACACAGACTCCTTGAAAAACTTCCTCATGTCTGTGAAAAACTCGTAATCGACATCCTCGAAATAAACAGTCAGTGTCTCCCAATTTTTATCAGGGTCAATTTCCTGATACTTCACCGCACGAAACTTTCTTGTGGAATATTTCCCGTCCTCTAATATTTTCCGCAGTAAAAGAGCGACTACCTCATTGACCGACAACTCATTGGCTTCCGAAAAATTTTCAAGTAAAGATAATTTCCCAATGTTGATGTTTACAGACGATTTAATCATAATAAACTCCGATTTAGATTATTTGAAGGGTTTGCAAGGTTTGTAGAAAAATACCCTCTATTATATATACGATAAAAAATGTGAAATTAAGAAAATTTTTTAATATTTTTTGAAAAAAATGATTTTCAGCAAGACAAAAATAAATAGCAAAAATAGTTACGCATAGTTACGCATAGTTACGCAAAACTCTGCCAGCCCGGAACCAGCCGGAGGCTGGCGGTACTCCGACAGCCGTGGACAAAGATTTGACAATTAACGTCACTGTATTTTCGCGGAAGCGCCGTCTGTGGAACCGGCGGATTCTACAACTTTGAAATTCCACATATGTGTTTTTCGAGGGATTGTGATATTTTGATACCGCCCGCCGGTTCTTTTCGCTACATTAGTAATCACCCTTAACTTATTTTGCTTTTGTTGAGACTTTTTTATCCTTGATATTTCTGCTTATTATTATTTAGATACCAACTATAACAATTACAGGTGAAATAATGTTAAAAATTCCAAAGAAATATCTCGAGTTGGGTTTGATATTGCCCTTATTGATCTTAATTTTTTCCGCGCCGATGCGTTGCGATTATGGTTTTGATGATCCGGATGAAGATGATGCTTTCTGGATTCCTCTTGGCGGTGGTATGGATGATGAAGTTAGAGCACTTGCCGTCGATTCTTCTGGCTATCTTTTCGCTGGTGGATTCTTTGAAAATGCCGGCGAAGCACCTGCTTACAGTATTTCCAAGTGGGACAATTCTTCATGGTCTGTTCTCGGAAGTGGGATTCATGCCGACAGCGCCATTGAAGCTTTTGCTTTTGATTCATCTGGAAATCTCTATGCTGGCGGACAGTTTGGCTATAATAATATATCATTAAATTATACCGGGGCTAAGGGAATTGCTAAGTGGGATGGTTCTACCTGGTCGTCTCTTGGACAAGGTTTTAATAATGGAGTGAAAGCCATTGTATTTGATTCTTCTGGAAATTTGTATGCAGGAGGAGAGAATATGTTAGCTAGATGGAATGGCTCTTCTTGGAAAGGCTTTGACAAGTCTGATACTAACATCATATCTATAAATGGTTATGTCCAAGCTCCTTCAGTAGATTCGTCTGGAAATCTCTATGCGGGCGGCGATTTCACATCATTAGTTGGAGTTTCTGTAAGATATGTTGCCAAATGGGATGGCACTTCATGGTCAGCACTCGGGAAAGGTGTGAATGGTGAAGTAAGTGCGCTGGCTTGCGATTCTTTGGGAAATCTCTACGCGGGCGGCGAATTTACAAAAGCCGGTGGTCTCTCTGCCAAAAACATAGCCAAATGGGACGGTTCTTCATGGTCTTCTGTCGGAGGAGGTGTTAATGGTGAAGTTTATGCTCTTGCGTTTGATTCTGCCGGAAATCTTTATGTAGGCGGCGATTTTACAAAAGCTGGAGAAACTTCCGCAAATTATATAGCTAAATGGAATGGATCATCATGGTCATCTCTCGGCAGTGGCACGAACGGTGATGTTTCGGCTATTGCTTTCGATTCGTCTGGTGCAGTCTATGTGGGTGGCCGCTTCACTTCAGCTGGCGGAAATTCCGCAAAATATGTCGCAAAGTGGAAAAAAATTGTTTATCAATAATCTGTGAGATATTTTATTTTCCCGTTTTTCCAGTATACGGCGTTGGCATTGTTTAAATGATCGTTCAGCTTTTCGAAAAATCTATTTTATCATAAATTTCCGACAATGGAATGTCAGCCTGAATGGTGTCAATCTTCAAAACCGCATTAAACGATTCATACGTGTTATACGCCCAGGTATCGGTATCTGTTCTGGTGTAACTTTCTATGAATGGTTCTTTTTGAGAGACCAGCAAATATTCTTTTATATGTAGATTATTTTTGTACAACCTGAACTTCCCTACCCGATCATAATGCTCTGATGAGTCTGATAATATTTCTATAATGACTGCCGGATTTTTTAAAGTGTCCAATTGATTATCTTCAAACAATAATTCTCCGCAGACTATTACTATATCAGGATATGTATATGTCAATTTTTCTGAAACACTAACTCTCATGTCATTTGAAAATATCGAGCATTTTCTGTTTTTCAAAATAATACTTATTTCAGAAGCTAAATTTACATTAATTATATTGTGATTCATTTTTGCGCCGGACAAGGCGAACACTTCGCCGTCATTATATTCATGTTTAATTGATGATATTCTCTCACCATCGATATAGTCTTTTGGTGATATATACTCCTTGCTTAATTCTTCCATTGAGTCTCCTTGAAAATTGTTTATTCATTCGATCATAAACCAACGGTAGACCTACAAGATTGTAGTTAATTAGAGCTAACATTGTCAAGCCAAATATCTGTGAAACACTTATCTTATCAGACAGGAGCCTTTTAAATTTCGGGTATAAATGCTCAATAATTCGTTTGTCCTTCAACTCGATTCTTTTTTCCCCCTAAATCCCCCAATGGGGGACTTGAAAGATCAAATCTAATAACCTTTGTTATAGAATTTATAGACTATCTGAGAAAAATCATAATAAATATTTTTTCATCAAAGTCCAAAGCCCCCTTCGGGGGTTGGAGGCGTGTAGCTATATAAAATACTTGATAAAAATATACAACATATTATATTAATACAATATTTATCATAAAAGAGATATGTATATGAGTAAAATATTAGTAATAATATATTTGACTTTAACTTTCCTTTTAATAACTATACTTTCCGCAGAAAATAAATTAATAATCTATACTGAAAATGATCCTCCAAGTAACTTTGTGGATTATGGGCAGCTCAAAGGTTCTTCTGTGGAAATTGTCAGGGGGGGATCTTAGTTCGGATAAATCATCTGATTTGAATATTGAAGTCGTTTCGTATCAGTTCTTCAGATCCTTCAATTTTTTACACCGATCATGTTGAATTGCGTGTGATTGATATACTATATTGCTTTTTTGTTTAGAGAAATAATATTCGATTGGGAATGATTTGAATAAGTATCCCAGTCGGGAGTATATGTTTCCGCTTGATTTCCCCAAACAAACCAACCTTTTCTTGGACCACGAGCAAAAAGTTCAATGAAAGGTCCAGAACTGCAATCTTCAATTAAATCATATTGCTCATCAGGTTTACGGCTATGTTCACGTTTCATTGACGAAATCAAATTTTCTTGACTTCTTCCAGGCTGTAAAGTACGGACATTCTTTCCACGAACTCCAAATAATATCACTTCTGTTACATTGCGAAAATAAAAACCCACACCTCTTCTATCAGGACCGCCGTCTTTTCTTATTTTATACCATATGAGATTTGTTTTATATGTAAACCCCCAGTTTTGCATTACCTGCAGACCATCTGGAAGTAAAGCATTTGGTACCCATAAGTACAGATGTGCAGTATCATTTGCAATTGATTCAACCGGTAAATCTTTAATTTCCTGTAAGGTCATTGTCGGATAACGAGAGAGTCTTTTATGTTCTGGAGCCATTTTTCCTGTTCTGTTTTGAAATTGCCAAGGTGGATCAGCTAATATCGTTGAAAATTTTCTATTACCTACTGATTTTAACAAATCTTCTGCTGCACTCATTATTCTTCCTCTACATAAAGTTTTTTAGAGATACCGAAAACTAATATTGGACATCCAGCCCCACTTCCTCCTTCTATTCGTGGAAGAAGCTTACTCATATGGGTTGTTGATGCGCCGTAGGATGAGCCGCGCCCTAAATCATTAAAAATATCCTGTAAATTATCACATCTGGTAATAATAACACCAATGCTTATGGCTCTTAGATCAAATAATAATCTAAAGTTATTTAAATCTCTATCAAAAAAAGGATCCTTGTTGTTCCACTCAATTTCAATAGCTACTCTGTTTTTAAAGCAATCAATTTTATGAGTGGGTGAATCCATAGATATATCATCTACTACAACTTTAGTTTGAAATTCCTTTTCTACCCAACCTTTATCATAAAGATAGGAATCAATTGCCTCAGATATTTGCGATTTTCTTCCGCCGGGATTAATGATAGCACTTTTCTTAAGTCTAAAATTAGTTAATACTGAAATAATATCAATCCATTCGTTAGGAAAATCTTCTTTCAAAATTGCACAAGCATGTTTCCATTCATATACTTCATAATTATCACGTAGATATTCGGGTAATAATGTAATACTCATTAATTCTCCACAAAAGATCTTCATTAGCAAGTCAATAAAAATTTAATACTATACATTCGTCAAGTTTTTTAGTGTTGGATATAAATATGACTAAACTATGTTCATAAACAAGTGACTGTTTGTTTTATTACTAGATATATGTGGTGCATGAAAATTTCATCACTGCTTGATAATTCAATAATCAGTGAGATATTTCATTTTTCCGTTTTTCCAGTAAACGGCGTTACTACGATTACCGGATTCTTCCCTTCCGCTAACATAAACATTTAAATTTTCAACAAAAATCGCACTTACCCTATAATATAAATAATTTTCACTTTCATATTCTGCTAAAGTGTGTTTGTTTCCATTTTTCCAGTAGACAGCGGAACGACTTACTTGTCCAGCGATATATACATCATTTCCTTTGACAAAAATTGATACCGCAAATGAGTCTGCTTTACCAGCAGATAAATATATCAATTCATTATTTTTCCAGTAAACGGCCTTATCATCATTTTTTCCGGCAACATAAACATCCTCACCAACAACAAATATTGAATCCGCTGTAGCATTTTTATCACTATCCGGTAAATCAACGAGAACATTATTCTTCCAGTAACATGCTGAATGTCCTGAAACATATCCCGATATATATACATTGCCATTTGAAACAAAGATTGAATGTGCAGAAGAGATTCCATTGGATTCTGATAAAATAGTCGGCTCACCATTTTTCCATAACTTAAGAACATCTCCTTCCCTGCCTGCAACATAAACATTATTATCAGCGATGAATATAGCACTTGCTTCAGCATCAAGTTTTCCATCTGTCAGATTATATTCCTGTTTATTTTTCCAGTATCTTGCGGTTTTAGTGTAATAATCAAAGTTTTGGAAATAACCCGCAGTATAAACATCATTATTAGAAACAAATACAGAATACACTTCAGCGTTGTCATCTCCATTTGAAAGATAATTAATTTTCCCATTAATCCAATATGCCGCACGGGATGTCCACTTATTGTCTTTATAATCTGAACCTGCTATATAGACTTTACCATTTACAACATATATAGCATTACACCATGCTTTGCTTTCATCAAGTGCATTTTCAAGGAAAGTATCAATAAAACAATTTAAAGAAAACAATTGTGATAATAAAATCAGCATAATAAATTTCGCTGAAACTTTTTTACAAATTTTCATAACCACCTCAAATTCTAATATGTTAGTTTAGAACAAAATAATCATACTGTGCAGAAATAAACACTACAGCTCACTTCCCCTGCTTAAAATTCGTCCAATATTCGTTGAGGTCATCGTAGCGGTCGATTTTCCAGGCGTTGTTTTCCATCACGAAATTAATCACCAGCTTTAAACCGATCATGTTGAATTGCGTGTGATTGATGATAGTTACGGTCGAGCCAACCTTCGAGATCGATAAATATTAAAAATACTAATTTTAAATAGTCTTGCATAGTTACGCAAAACTATGGAATAAACCGCACTGAATTCTTTAAAGTGCTTTGTTGAGTTTTAACCAACTTGGTGAAAATCACACATTTTATCTAAAAAGCCCGAACGGCACGAAACGCACTACCTTGATTTGATTGTAACCTTTGAGGTGCACAAGTAGAGAAATGAAATTCTGTTACCCAAGCACTTCCTTGGTAACATGAACTCCAATATGCTCCGGAATTAAAATCACCAAGCGGGATCGGAACATCAGGATTGTTTACTATTTCTCCATTTTCATATTTTTTACCATGTAGATTCCAGGCAATATACCATAACTCTTCTGTCGAAGGTAAAAACCAGTCGTCGTATGTAATACTATTTGACACTACGGTTAGATTGTAACAAAGATATGCAGCATCATTTGCACATGATAGATCATTTAATATTAGCCAATTAACAGCTAATGTAGTGTTTGATTCTCCATATCCGACACCTACAAACGTTGTAATTCCTATAGACAATGTAAACATTGAAGTCCATTTAATATTCGTCATTTCAGTCGAAACAGGCGCAACTTCTAGATACCGCCAACCGTCTGTAACCCAGTTTTGATTTTCATAAAATATTAATCCACCAGCTGGACCCACATCCCTGAGATTATAGGTTCCTGTTGTGAAAGAAACTTCATTTCCATAGGCAGTTCCTGATAAATTTGTTACATAAGAACGAACATAATATTTCGTAGATTTTTGAAGACCTGTCAACTCGGATGTAAAAATGCCAGAACCTGTTGTTTTTATTGTTTTTGAATCAGCTGTCGTTGGATTTGAACTATTACTCCAGCACAATCCAAAAGCTGTTACAGTTCCGCCGCCTTCATCAGTTATACTGCCGCCGCCTGCAGCATAACTTCCGCTTATTATAGAAATATTACTTGTTGATACTGTAGCGTTTGCTATAACATTAACTGTACAATCCGCTAAGAATCCCCCGTCCATTGTTTTAACTGTTATTATTGATATTCCTTTTGCGATACCTGTTACAAGACCGCTTGAACTTACTGTAACCTTACTAATTTCACTGCTTGTCCAGGTAACATTCTTATCAGCAGCATTTACTGGAGAAATTGCGAAAATAAGATTTTCAGTGCTATTAATTGATATATCTGCACTTTTTTTGTTCAAAGAAATGCCGGTTACTTTTACTAGTGATGTTGTAATTTCTTTTGGTTCGTATATTGCTGCATTACCGCCGCTATCTCTCACAAGAACTGTATAGGCATATTTTGTATTGGCAGTTAGATTACTTGAAGTAAATGTTGTTAAACCCTGAGTCCAGTTGATTAACACATTATTAGATGCCATGGCTTTTTCAATAGTATCAAGCTCTTCTTTTGATGATGACTGAACTAGTTTGTACTGTAATTCCGATACAGTTGTAGTATTATCAGATCCTTCTCCCCATGAAACTGTCAGTTCGGTCTCTTTTACATTGGCAAAATTTATTTCATTACCAGCTTTTGGAGCTATCAAATCTCTTTCGTCTACACCAGTATATGTATTATCACAGGATATTAACGATAATATTAAGATGAATATTATTGTAACAATATTAGCTGTTAGATATTGGTAAAAAGTGTGAAAGAAATTACTTTTGATTAAATTTTTCATGAAAATACATCCATCTAAAATAAATTTTAAAAAGACCTTATTGCACGAACATAATAAGTCCAATCCTTGTAATGAAAGTCATCTTGACCAATTTCAAAATTTTGCCTTCTAGCCATATAGTCATTTTGTTCAGTAGATCCCCAATATGTTTTCGTTCCGAAATCTCCAACGGTTGTAGAATAATCTGGATTATATATTATTGCATGTGTATCTGGATTCATTGCTACTCTGCTGAGAACCCAGCACATTTGCCAGAGTTCATCTTTAGATGGCAAAAACCAGTCATCATAAGTCACACCACTTACTACTACAACTAGACTGTCGCATAAGGATGCTGCCCTATCAGCTTTATTTGTCACATCACCTGCAGTATTATTAGTATTAATATTATAAAGCCAATTAACGATTATCGCTGTGTTTGTTTTGCCTGTTCCTATCGCGGTTCCAGTCGCATTTATCGTATATTCTTTCCCTCCCCACTTCTTGCCAGACCACTCAGTCGAAAGAGGTGCGGCTTCAAGATATCGCCATCCATCAGTTGCCCAATTCGGATTTTCGTAAAAAATCAATCCCCCGGCTGGACCTACATCCCGCAAATTATAAGTCGGGGTAATCATTGTAACATTATTTCCATAAACTGTTCCACAAATATTTGTGGCATATGCTCTCACATAGTATGTTGTACCGGATTTCAGACCGGTAAGATAAGAAATGAAACTTCCAGTGCCTGTGACTATTATTGTTTTGGAATTGTTTATTGTTGGATTTGTAGTGGTACTCCAGCACAAACCATAGGCTGTTACAGTTCCGCCGCCGTCATCAGATAAATTTCCTGTGCCTTTTGCGCGATCACCAGCAATATCCGAAAGACTGCCTGTGGAGACAACCACGGCTGAAATAACTGAAACTACACAATTTGCTGTAAATCCGCCGTCTGTTGTTTTAACAGTAATAGTTGAAGTTCCTTTTTCCACACCAGTTACCAAACCGCTAGTGCTCACAGTAGCTTTACTGGTATCACTACTAGTCCACGTAACATTCTGGTCTGCCGCATCACTTGGAGAAAACGTAAAAGTCAGATTTTCACTTCCTCCGACAGGAATATTTGTATTTAATTTATTCAACCCGATTCCGATGACCTTGATAAAAGTTGTTTTTATTTCTTTTGGTTCGTACAGCGTTATATTGCCTTCAATATCAAGAACCAGTACCGCAAATACATATTTTGTATTAGGAATCAAACCGTTTATTGAATGTTTTATAGTCCCTTGACTCCAATTGATTATTATATTTTTGCAATCTGAAGATTTTTCAATTGTGTTAAGTTCTTCTATTGAGGATGCTTGTAATAATTTGTACTGTAATTCAGAAGCAGGTGTAATATCATCAGACGCTTCACCCCATGAAACAGTCACACCGTTTTCCGACACATTACTGAAAATAATTTCACTGACGGCAACGGGGGGTATAGAATCCGCTTCTTTCCCCTCAATAAATGATGATTCAGGTGAACAAGCTATTAGTGAAAGAATTAGAAGGAATATGATTTTAATACTGATTGTTTTTGTCTTTTTCATGATAAAATCCTACCGTCTTAAGTGATATTTTCGTATTTTCATAATTAAGAAATTTACAGCCAAAAAGACAACCAAATCCAATTATCAAAATTCTCACTTTTAAAGATTATATTTATTATCTTAATAATATAAATTGTATAATATTATGTCAACCTTTTTTTTACACAATTTCCATTTTGGACAAAACATTACTTCCCCTGCTTAAAATTCGTCCAATATTCGTTGAGGTCATCGTAGCGGTCGATTTTCCAGGCGTTGTTTTCCATCACGAAATTAATCACCAGCTTTAAACCGATCATGTTGAATTGCGTGTGATTGATGATAGTTACGGTTGCGGTCGCACGGTCGCCGTTTATAGCTTCTGTAATAGTCCACTCGGCTTTCGGTGCGAAGACTTTCCGGTCGAGCCCGGTTAATACGTCGGGGTGATTTGCGGCACGGAGTTTGTCGGCAATGTTGTTGGTCTTTTTGGAGTAACAGTCTTTCAGGCAGACTTCGTTGTTACAGGATTTTACCTTGTCAAGCGCGGCTTCGATGGTGACGGGATTCTTTTTTCCGCATGTAATCACCACTGCTGCCGCGGCTGCGATGATGATTACACATGAAAGATATTTTACTCTCTTATCCAAACTGTCCACTCGCCTTTCTTTTCGCAGATAATCTTCCAGCCTTTTCCAGCGGCATAATCTGAACCTATCGAAACCGCTAGGGCTTCTTCGCCCTTTTCGTTTTTTACGATTGCCGCGAATCCGCAGTGTTTGTCGGTAAGATCTATCCATTCTGAACCGGACACAA
>CAYLTM010000051.1:0-6945 GCA_964386495.1 uncultured Leptospirales bacterium | reverse complement strand
TTTCCATTTTCCATGCAAAATAATCCGGCCAGGAAACACATTGCGTGCCGGGCATTGACATTATGAAGCAGTATGCCTTCGATTTGAATTCCGGCGGACATGGCCAGCACTGTTGACCCCAGCCGTTAGCAGGGCTATATGGCGAAGCTCCCATATCATGATTTTCAACGAAAGTCACAATCGACTCTCTGACATCTTTATCTTTATGGGTGTTGATGCCGTATTTTAAATATGCCGGATTCGCCGAATTTATCTGTCTTTTTAAAACAGTGTCAAAAGCACAGCCCTTGCTTTCGTTTGCCCATCCGATAATACGTGCTGACTCATCGGCGCCGTACTGCTGTACCATCGGGTCGTTAGTGATATACGGCGATGCCTGCCAGTATTCCCCTACAGAAAAATATTCCTGCTTACGGGTAGTCTTAATCCATTTCACAACATCTTCGACCGCGTAGCCCCAAACATAATCCCAACGCCATCCGTCGATGTCGCAATTATCCATAAGATCATTCATAGCGTCGGTGATTCTCTTGCTCACTATCGGGCTGCTGATATTCAGATCGTACCTGCCGTCCATAAACGTGCCGCCGGTGTCCTCTCCCGATACAGCCCAACATTCACCGGGATATGGCCAGATGTCTTTCTGCATTCTCGAACCGTCTCTATGATTAGTCACAAGATCGACGATAGCTTTGATATTATTTTTGTGGAGCATTGAAACCAGAGTTTTCAATTCTTCCTTGGTACCGTATCTGGAGTTCAGGTCAAAGTCGTGCCAGAAGTATCCCTCGCCGCCGCCGTGTTTACCGTTGGCGTACCATTCAGAATCATCACGCCAGCAGGGCGGTAAATAAACCATAGTGAATCCCGCGCCGGCAATAGTATCAACCATGTTTAAAAGAATTTTGTACCAGGACTCCTCAAGCCCATCGACAGTTCCCGTTCCCTGAGTTTTTACAAGATTCCAATGGAATGCCTGTAAGATAATGTCTTTTTTGTTTCCGCGAGTTTTCATTGATTACCTTTTATTTTTTAGATTACTAAATTTTCGATTCGAAAAATATTTCAAGATCGCCCGGAGTGATAAACAAGTGTACAGATTCTTTAAATTCCGACAAAGCCATTAATGGACCATAATGCCTGCCTGCCAGTATGTGAAGTTCCCTGTCGCCGAACTTCGTAATCACCGCCTTGAAATCGGAAATATCTTCCTGGCTGATTTCCGCGAGAGCACGAATATCGAGAACAATAATGTCTTTTAGAATCATCGAAATAAACGCGCCGCTCAAAGTTGTCTCGATTTCTTTTTTAGCGTCATCAGACGACATGTTGACTCTAAATGATATTGTTGTCCTGGCATTTTGTCTTAGAATTGTTACGTGCCGGTCTTTTTCAGCAGCGTTTTCACGCTTCTGAATTTTGCTGTACAAGAGGGCTGTGTTGACTTTCTTTTTAAAGATTTCGCGCGAAGCGGATTTCACAATGTAATCAACAATACCGTATTTGAGAGCCTGTGTAACAAAGTCTTTATGCGTATGAGCGGTCAGCATAATTACAGGAATATTATTGGTGATTTTGTTGCCTTTTAATTCTTCCAGCACCTGGTAACCGTTCATATCCGGCATCTCGATGTCGAGCAGTATGAGATCCGGATTGCCGGCAACCGCCAGGTCAATACCCTTTCTGCCGGTTTTTGCCGTAACGATAGAATATCCAAGTTCCTTTAAGTTGTTATTAATCATCGCAAGGGATGTCGCGGAATCGTCAACGGCGAGTATCAATGAATTATTTGTATCAGCCGGAATATTTATTTGAGTTATGGAATTTTGTAAAACGCTGTTGATAATTTTTATAAGCTGCTCTTCTTTGAAGGGTTTTATAACAAAGTATAGAGCGCCAGCCTTAACAGATTCGAGAACCTTCTCTTCTTCACCCTCAGAGGTAATCATGATTATTTTTGCTTTAGGATCATACCGCTTAATTTCGATAGTGGCATCGATACCGTTTTTACCGGGCATCATAATGTCCATTGTCACGATACTTGGTTTATGCTCTTTATAAAGTTGAATTCCCAGATCAGCGTTATCCGCTACACCGGCGATTTCAAAACCATAGTTAATAAACAGCGCCCGCAGTCTGCTTCGTATAACACTGGAATCGTCAATTATTAATACGGACTGCATAAAATATCCACTACATTATTTGTTGAACTTGTTTTAACAATTCAGGTGTTTTTGAATAATAGGCCTGAACATCCTTGTCTGTTAGACCCAATAATTTCATAGAGTCTGTGTTAAACTGCTGATATAATCCATCGCTGCCGATACCAATGCCAGCCATCTGACAAATGACATTCGCGATATGAACAACTGACACAGCTTCCTTGAATTCCTTCGGCGCGTTTTCAGGTTCATGATGATACCGAACAATAGCCTGCAGAACTTCGGGAAACTTCCAGTTGTTAAGAATTATCTGTCCGATTTCCTGGTGATTATAACCCATAGTTAGTTTTTCAGCGTCAACAAATGAAATATTATCTTTCGTTGAAAGTTCAAGAATATCCTTAAACGTGTTGGCTACATATAAAGCAATAATAGTTTTGCCGACATCATGAATTATACCGCCGGTAAAAACCACATCGGCAAGATTACGTTTCTTCAAATCCAGAGCTATTTTTTTAGACAGCATGGCAACCGCAAGGTTGTGTTTCCACAATTCACCCTCGGCAAGATCATAACCAGCGATAGTCTTGTTCAGTACCTGCTTGGTCGTAGCGACAATTACGATGTCCTTAACCTCTTTTATACCGAGCGTAACTATGGCTTTATCGATAGATGTAATTTCTTTACCTTTACTGAAATATGCGGAATTGCACAATTTCAATATATTAGTGGTGATTGCCTGATCCTTAGCGATTTCATCCCCTACCAGTTTAAAATCCACATTAGGATCATTCACCATATTAATAATCTTGCTGACAACATCCGGCAAAGACGGCAAATGACTGACATTATTAATAACCTGCTCAATTCTTGTTTTAATATTTTCCTGCATAACTATCTCCGGATAATTCTATACTTTGTAAAAAATCTGTTCTTTGCCGGCGGCCTTAATTTTCAATCGACCGTCTTCCAAAAAAAAGTCAATTACTCGTCCGGTAAAACCGCCGACTTCTTCAATAAGGAGGGGAATTTTCTTAGCTTCCAGCATCTTTCTAGTCATCTCGATATTACGTTCACCGATAAGTCCAAGAGGAGTATCCGCTTTAAACTTAAACATTGAAGCACCGCCCGCGATTTTGGCGGACATAAACTCCCTTTTACAACCCTGTTTAAGCAATTGTTCAATCATAAGGGGGATTGCGGTCTCCGCGAATTTTTCCGGCTGTTCAGCGTTTGTGGAGTCCGGTAGCAGAATATGCGCCATACCGCCCATCTTTTTCTGGCGGTCGTAAATACAAATTCCCACACAGCTTCCCAGAATGGTTCTCAGTATGGCGGGTGATGAAGAAACCTTTACCTGTGCCACACCTACATTAATCAATTGACTGCTCATAGTACATTCTCTTTTTTTTATTTTTCAAGAGCTTCTGAATAACACATTTGTAGAAAACCGCTCTTAGGAAATCCGATAAAACTTTAGACAGTTTTGCCGGTTATCTAATAATATATTGCTTGTTTCATATGTCAACAATTTTTAAACTTTATTGATTCAATAATTGGTTAATGTTCATAAATTGGTGGCGATAATGGCTAACCGCCGCTAACGGCACTTAAAAAGCATTATAATAATACTCCACTATCGGCAATTTCACGTTCAAAGCTTTTAAAAGCAGCAGCCCTATCATAAAATTCTTTCGTTTTATATACTAAGAGATCGACTGGTTTGGAAACATTATCATAAAGAGCATTTTTTATTGTTCTAATAATTTGAAGCTTTTTATTGTTATTGTTTGTTAAAATGCAGATATCAATATCGCTTTCATTATTTCCATTGACCAGACTATATGCAAAACTTATCGACGGACAACACGTTTGCATCTGTCGATGTAGGGACAGTAATTGTTCCATCCCAAGCATCCGGCACCGTACTGCCTCTTATGGTATACACAGGCGTTAGTCCTTCCTCTATACTAAGCTTGTTGCAAAAGGCAATGGCATGGTACCAGTTGACCATATGTACTTGATCGCTTGTACCACTAGATTTGGATACATCGGTCGGGTCTGATCCCATAATTGCTAAAAACGGTGCTCTGGTTATTTCGTTTTTACTTATACGAAATGCTTTCGATATAGTACTTATATTAGTAGACGTTGAATCCCGCTGGAAAGTACCAAAGGGAACTCCTTTCAGTGTGCCGATGTTCGATGATGAGTAATCGCTTGGTGGTCTTTGCGGTGTTCTACTTACCACTGCACCAAAGTTACTCGTACCAGCCGAATTTTTTGCTTTTAACAAGATATAATAAAGAGATCCGTTTGTCAGACCGGTTATTACAACAGTCGTAGTAGTTACATCCAAATCACACTTACTTGCTTGAAGAAGAGCTTCCGTCGTCGCAGTTATTAATAATTAGAGGAGTTATTAGCAGGGAAAGAATCAGTAAGCTTTTACCCCCTCCGGTACTAATTTGAATAAATTATTCATAATGATCTCCTTTGAATTTATTCGAGACGAAGGCAAAATCCCTTAATTTAATATTTCTGTCATTGATTAATATTTGAATATCGTGGTTTAATCCGATAATTTTTATTTATATGTCAACATTTTCGAAAATGTGTCAATGTATTTCGCAAAAGAAAGGTGTCAGAGCAAAATTAAATGGTGCCAATACGCAATCTCACCGAGAACATCATTATAATCATTCTTAATTTTTTTCCTTTTACGTTTAGGGTTAAATTTTTTAACAAGTTTATCAAGCGTAGGGATAGGGGTAATGATGATTATATCTCCCTGCAAAGTACCTCGGAATTCTATCCAAACCCGTTTGTCGGTGCCGGTAGTCTGAGATTCCATTGTTTCCTTAATAGTACTTTCGCCAAAAAGATTCGTAAAAATATGCATAACCGAATTGGGTAAACCTTTATTGTAAAGCTGATATTTCGAAGCTATAAAAATCTTCCTTAAACAACGCTCCGTTTCCGGATATTTATTGTAAAATCAGTTTTTATGCTGTTTTTATGCATGAATTTTTTTGGCACGAAAAGAGTAAGATTCCTGAAATCAAACAAACATTTTATTTGACGGATATTCAATCCCTATAATTTTTTTATTCACTTTTATTGCTTTATCAATTTTGAAAAATGGGCAAATGACCGCCTTGAATGATCAATCGATGGTGCAGTGATAGCAGTGAATACACTTTTGTTTGTCAATGGTCATCACATCGTTTTTCACAATTATTGTGCCGACAGGACATTCTTTTAAACATTTCATACATTTCTTGATAAGTACGTTATTTATAATAATTTCTAATTCTCGGAATTTTCCAATTATGTGAACAAGCGGAAAAATCACATATGTGATTTTTTTCTCCATCGAAACCATTTTCGATATTTTTAATTTGTTTAAAGACGAAAATTGTTTTGATTCAAAAGCATCACAAAAATTTTGTATTATTTAACGTGTCTCTTCTGTCGGAAAAGTATCTTTATGGTGAAAATGCGGAGCCTTAATTTTTATAGCACCTGTTATTGTTAGATTCATTCTCCGGGTATGGAAGAAGAATTTTTTAAACGACATTTCTGTCGTGATGCCCGCGTAAGTAATAAACAAAAATGTTTTGAACACATATGTGTTTTTTTCATTAACTGCCATGAAATGCAAAAAATCATTCACAGGTGATAAAAGATCCATATGATAAACCGGACTACCAAAACCAACAATGTCCATAGTGCGTATTTCACGAAGAAAATCTTCGGGGTTTTCCCGGTAGCTGGTTGCTGCTAAATTGTACAGTTTAACACTATTATTTCTTTCCAGACATTTTTTTAAAAGTTCAGCCGTAATTTTTGTTGTGCCGTTCGGCGAAATATAAACTATCGCAATATTCATAGGTTTATTAACTCCGATTAATCATTGTTAGAATAAACAAAAAAATAAAAACGATAGAGCATTTCAAGTAAAGAAGAATATACGATGAACAATAAAAAATAATTATTTATCTTTGACAATTTTATAATTGAAAATAATAAATCTATAAATTTTTTGATAGAGAGGATAAATGAATATTAGCTATAAATTAAATTATTTGGATTATCTTATTTATATTTATTATAATAAAATTTCCAACAAAATGACATTTTTAGTATATTTTGTTTTTATAGCGTTTATGATGTATGTTTTCTATAAAAATGACTATCTTTATATGCTGATTATATTTATATTTTCAGTAATAGTCAGTGTAGCTTTAATTATAGCTAATACATTTTTGAACTCTTTTACTTTTTATTTAAAAAAAAATAAAAATCTGCGAGTTCAACAGAATGCTGATATCAATGAAAATGGAATACATTTCAAATCTGAAATTGAAGATAGTATTATTTATTGGAATGCAATAATCAATATAAAAAACAAACGCCGGTTTATTTTGATATATGTTTATCAAAACGCTGCAATAATATTACCGAAAAGATGTTTTAACAGTGAAACCCAGGCAAAGCAGTCATGTGCCTTTATTGAGAATCACTGGAAAAAACAATATACAGCGAAGTAATTAACAACCGACTGCAAAATGGAGTCAGTACATGGCTTTAGGGAGATCTAAAAAAAAGGAATCCAATATTATACAACATAGATAACGCAAACGAGGATTGACAATAGCGAACCGCATCCTTTAAGATGTGGTTTGTTATCTTTTCACCCAATCAAAATTTATAAGGTTTCTTTTGGTTGAAGAAAAAATCATTCCGACTTCAAAAACAGACGCGTTGTTTATACCGATAT
>CAYLTM010000050.1:18555-22541 GCA_964386495.1 uncultured Leptospirales bacterium | reverse complement strand
CGAATTCACCGTCAGAATTGAAAAAGTATATACCATAATCAAGATCAGCTGTTTTAAATGTCCACTGTGATGTCGCGTTCAAAGTTTCGCCCTGAACGTCTTTTATAGCGGCGGTATTAAGAACTACTTTGTAAGTCTCATCCTGTTTTAAACCAGACTGAGCTTTGTCACTTGAAGTGAAAGTAAACTTAAATATCGGTTTGAAAGTTGCAACACCACCCGAATATACGACTCTTCCAGGGACAACCTCGTTGTTGCTGCTTCTATAAACTTTAATATTTGTGCTATTAATAGTAGAAGCATTCATATCTTCATTAAAAACGATGGTAATATAATTTGCAATTGGAATTCCAGTAGCGTTATCTGTCGGATATTTCGAAGTAATATATGGTTTACCAGCTACGGAACCTTTCGTAACGCTAAGCATTAACAACTCTTCTTCATCCGTCAAAGTTGCATTATCGAGATCTTCGCAGGCAGGTACTATCATAGAACCTACAAGTAAAATTAATAAAAGAATCTTTTTCATTTTAAAACCCCTTAATATGAAATTATTTGATTATACGAATGTAATCCAACATATCGATATCGTCAACATAAATACCGTCCAACTGGTCAATATTTGTAAAAAAAATGCATTTTTTATTTTGCTCTGGCACCATTTATTTGCTGATTAATAATTCTTTGGGTGGTCAATGTATTATATTCAGGCTGTCAAAGTTAAATCGATAGCCTGAATGGTACAACATAGAATTGACTAATTTTCTTCCATGGAACACATCAAGGGATAGCCTTTGCTTTTTGCTGAATCGGCTACCTGCGATATTTTTGTTTGAGCTATGTCATAAGTGTATACACCGCACATCCCAATACCTTTCTTGTGAACATCCAGCATTATTCTTACAGCCTCTTCTTCGCCTTTGTTGAAAAACCTCATCAGCATCTCAACAACAAAATCCATAGTTGTAAAATGATCGTTATGCATTAATACCCGATACAGCCTAGGCATCTCAACAATATCTTTTAAACTGGTATCTTCATTAAAATCCGGAGACGGGTCTTTATCGGACATTGATATAATATGTGCATTGAATAACATGAAATATTCCTCATAAATAAGATCAAAAATAAAATATTCCGCCCAAAATAAATGTCAAGCACATTATTTGCATAAAAAAATCCCAGCCGATACCGACTGGGATTTTTCATACATCATAAAATTATATTCTAGAAAATTACCATGTGCTTACACCGGACTTTTTAGTGAACGCATCATCACTTGATACATAAGTACTTTTTCCTGAAGATGTGTACCAGAAATATTGACTTGATTTAACGCTGTTTGTACTGTAATTCCAGTTTGAAGTCGCTTTAATATTATCAGCCGTTGCAGCTGCTCCAAGAGATACTCCTGTTCCGCCGCTAACAGTGCCTCCCATAGAAAGACCATACCAGATATATGCATATAAATGCTGGCTAGTCTGATCTGTAACACCGATAAAATCCGGCCAGATTCTATAGAACGAAGCCATTTTTCTCATGTCAAGATTTTCGTCCGCCACAGCTCCGCCCATAGCTGATGATTTAAATTGTTCAAGAGCGATCTTATTTCTAGTCAACATTGTCTTAACGTAAGCTCTGCAGACTTCTCCAACCCACTTGCCGCCTACGCAAGTTTCACCAAATTTTCCCCAGAAAGGATCAAGAAGAGCTAGTCTTTTCGGCATCAATGACGATGACAACTGACCTGCAGCAACCTTGTCGCTTACAGTCATTGCTAACGTAGTCGCAAGCTGGTTGCCTAATGAATGTCCGGCAAATCTTACTTCCGCACCAGTGTAGCCGCTGAAAGCCATTGAATATTCTTCATACGCGATCTGAGTAACAGTCTTTGTGTTGTTTAAAAAAGTCAGATACGAACCATTTCTGATTTTATATCTCATGTTTTTACGACCATTGTTGTTAGCCATATAAATTTTTGCCTGAGCGTCTTTAACTTCACCTTCATCAGCAAACTGCGACCAGTAAAGAACAGCCACATTCCAGCCCTTGTTTTTCCATGTGCCAATTGTGTTCAAATTCGGCCATTTTGAATTATTTGAGAAGAAAGCACATTCTCTTCCGAAGTCTGAAGCAGTAGAACCATTCTGCCAGCCATGTACGTATAATACAGTATTTTTTGTTTTATCAAAGAAAGAATTTGTTCTGCCGGCAACAGATTTTTCGAATTCACCGTCAGAATTGAAAAAGTATATACCATAATCAAGATCAGCTGTTTTGAACGTCCACTGAGTTGCAGCATTAAGTGTTTCTCCCTGAACGTCTTTAATGTTTGCTGTATCAAGGACAACTTTGTAAGTCTCGTCCTGTTTTAAACCAGACTGAGCTTTGTCACTTGAAGTAAAAGTAAACTTAAATATCGGTTTGAAAGTTGCGACACCGCCGGAATAAACAACTCTACCCGGAACGACTTCGTTGTTGCTGTTTCTGTAAACTTTGATAGTATTAGAGTTTATTGTAGAGGAATTCATGTCTTCATTAAAGACGATGGTAATATAATTTGCAATTGGAATTCCAGTAGCGTTATCTGTCGGATATTTAGAAGTAATATATGGTTTGCCAGCGACTGAACCTTTTGTTACGCTAAGCATTAACAACTCTTCTTCGTCTGTTAAAGTAGAATTGTCGAGATCTTCGCAGGCAGGCATTAACATAGAACCTATAAGTATAATCAATAATAGAATCTTTTTCATTTTATAACCCCTTAATATGAAATTGTTTGATTTAACAAATGTAATACATTATATCGTTATCGTCAATAATAAAACCGTCCAACTGGTCAATTTTTTGCAAAAAAATGAATTTTTTTATTGCTCTGGCACCATTTATTTTCAGATTAATTATTCTATGAGGGTTACATGTCTTATATTCAGGCTGCCTTTTTTCAGAAAAGTCAAATCAATCAAAAAGAACTAATCAATGATGATTTATCGTTGTCAATATAAAACATGATTATCGAACATATTTCATACATCTTTTCATATGAACATTTTATAATCGAATTATTCTCAAATTTATAGAATTTTTATCTCTTTTTGTTAAAAAATTAAAAAAAGAACTATTCTTTTAGTTGACAAAAAAGCAATGTTTCTATTTAAAAAGACAGTAATATGAGCTTGTATCTGATTTATTTATGTTTCACAGTACATCGTTGGACATATCTATCGGTAGTTACCTTGGCAATCAGTCCTGCGGAAATTGTTATTCCTGTGCCTCATAATTGATCGGATATAGACTATATCAATAATAAGAGTTTGAGGAGATATAAAATGAGAAAAGCGATGATTGCCCCTGGACGTTATATTCAGGGAGAAAACGAACTTGGAAATCTTGGTGAATTTGTAAAAGCTTACGGAAGCAAAGCATTACTTGTTGCTTCAAAAGATGACCAGGCGAGAGTTCAGTCTTTACTTGATGAGTCAGTGACAAAAGGCAAGTATGATTTGTTCTATGCTGGTTTTAATCTCGAATGTACTAAACCTGAAATTGAAAGAATTAGAGCTATCGCTAAAGAAAAAAATGCTGATGTTATTATCGGTCTTGGCGGCGGAAAATCTCTTGATACTGCAAAAGCTGTCGGTCACCACGAAAAAAAACCTGTTATTATTGTTCCTACAATTGCTTCTACTGACGCTCCAACAAGTTCTCTTGCAGTTATCTACACACAGAAAGGCGAATTTGATGAATACTTTTTTGTAGACAGAAACCCGGATTTGGTTCTTGTTGATACTGGTATAATCGCGAAAGCTCCAGTAAGATTCCTTGTATCAGGTATGGGAGATGCTCTTTCTACTTATTTCGAAGCTAGAAACTGTCTGAAATCAGACTCTACTAACCAGTGCGTTAAAATTCCTGGTGCGAGAAGCACAAAGACAGCAATCGCGATCGCAGAACTTTGTTATGAGACTCTTCTTGAAGATTCTCTT
>CAYLTM010000050.1:13132-18545 GCA_964386495.1 uncultured Leptospirales bacterium | reverse complement strand
TGTGAAGCTAAGGTTGTTACTCAAGCACTAGAAAATATCATTGAAGCAAATATTCTTATGAGCGGTCTCGGATTCGAAAGTTCCGGTCTTGCAGCTGCACACTCTGTTCATAACGGGCTTACTGTTCTTGATGAAACTCATAAATTCATGCATGGTGAAAAAGTTGCTTTCGGTGTTATCGTTCACCTTGTTCTTGAAAACGCTCCCGCTGACGAACTTGAACTTGTTATTGACTATTGCAAATCTGTAGGTCTTCCAACTTGTCTTGCTGATCTTGGCGTTAAAGAAGTAACTCCTGAAAAGATTATGAAGGTTGCTGTAGCTACTGTTGCTGAAGGCGAAACAATTCATCATACTCCATTTAAAGTAACTGCACAAGATGTTTATGCCGCTATATATGCTGCTGACAAACTTGGAGGGGAGTAATAATGAAGAAAATAGTTAATAATGTAGAAAATCTTGTAATCGAAATGTGTGAAGGTATGATCAAAGCACATCCTGACATGTTGGCTTTTAATGCTAAGTATAAAATTATTAGAAGAAAAAATCCAAACAGAGCTAAAGTTAGTCTTATTAGCGGCGGTGGAAGCGGGCATGAGCCTTCTCATGGCGGATTAGTCGGAAAAGGTATGCTGGATGCCGCTGTTTGCGGTGATGTTTTCGCATCACCTTCTACTATTCAAGTTTACCAGTCGATTCTTGAAACAAAATCTGATAAAGGAACTCTTCTTATTGTTAAGAACTATTCCGGCGATTGTATGAATTTTAACTCTGCTGCTGAAATGGCTGAAGAAGATGATGGAATAAAAGTAGAAAAAGTTTATGTTAATGATGATGTTGCTGTTAAAGATAGTCTTTATACCGTAGGCAGAAGAGGCGTTGCGGGAACAGTATTTGTTCATAAATGTGCGGGAGCTGCCGCAGAAAAAGGTCTTGAAATAGGTGCTGTTAAAGCTGTTGCTGAAAAAGTTATCGCGAATGTAAGAAGTATGGGTTTTGCCTTTACATCTTGTACAGTACCTGCTAAAGGAACTCCAACTTTCACACTTGCTGATGACGAAATGGAATTTGGCGTGGGTATTCATGGCGAGCCTGGTACTGCAAGAGAAAAAGTTGTTAGTGCTGATGAGCTTGCACAAAAACTTCTTGATAGAATACTTCCTGATCTTCCTTTTTCTTCAGGATGTGAAGTAGCGGTTATGATTAACGGTCTAGGTGCAACTCCAATAATGGAACTGTATTTGCTGAATAATTCTGTTGCAAAAGTTCTTGAAAAAGCTGGTATAAAAGTTTATAGAACTTTTGTCGGAAATTATATGACTGCAATAGATATGGCTGGAGCTTCTGTTACTCTTTTGAAACTGGATGATGAATTGAAAGGATATCTTGACGCACCGGCTGAAACAGCAGGATTTAAAGTTTAAGATTGTTTTATCTCTGATATGGGTAGATATAAATTTACCCATATCGATAAGGTTTTCGATAGAAAATCATGTGAAATGCAAATAATAACCAATTTAAGGAGTACATTATGGACAAATTGACAACTGCGGATGTAGTAAAAGCCATTGACATAGTTACTGATATTGCTATTGAAAAAGAAGTTGAGTTTTGTGATTTAGACTCCATTGCAGGCGACGGAGATTTCGGAATGTCACTGGCTAAAGGTTTCAAAATCCTAAGAAAAGATTGGAGTACCGTTCAAACTACAGATATTGGAACTTTTTTTAGTGAAATAGGCATGATAATTATGGAAAATTGCGGTGGAGCTTCAGGACCTATCTGGGGTTCAGCTTTCAGAGGAATGGGCAAAACTGCAGGTAAAGTTACTGAAATTGGACTTAAAGAACTTGCTGATATTATGCAGGCCGCTGTTGCAGCTATTCAGAAAACTGGTGAAAAATCTTTCGGCAGAGGAGCTGTTGTTGGTGATAAAACATTAATTGACGCTCTAGTTCCTGCGGCTGATTCGTTATCTGCAAGTGCTGCCGCTAATGAAGAAATGCTTTCCGCTATGAAAAAAGCTGCAAAAGCCGCTGTAGATGGTGCAGAAAGTACTAAAAATTTTGCTGCACGTATGGGAAGAGCCGGCAATGTAGGCGACAGAAGTCTTGGTCATCCTGATGCAGGTGCTGTAGCAATTGGAGTACTTCTTACTGGTATAATTGAAAAAATGTGGGGTTAATCCACATTTCTGTTGAATATAAAAAAGGCTGTCCATTTGAGACAGCCTTTTTTATTATTTTGGAATATGCCCCATTAATTCCGCTGTTCCATTTATAGTAAATCGTCCAATTCCGATAGTATTGAAGAGTCATCCTTAACTGGTTTAATATTTGCCCCACCCGATTTCTTTTCCGGTTCCTCGTTCTCACTGACTTTTTCGTCGATAATCGCATCAAGTTCTTTGTCATTTTTATCCATCACGGCAGCTTCTTCAACTGCCTGATCATTACCAAGATCACCAGCCGTTGACAGACGGTACACGAACGCGGAAATGAAATCATTCGCGATACCTATAGCTTCGTAGACTTTTTTCCCTTTTAGAATCTTGTTGCCTTCGATTGCATAATCTATTTCTATAACTGCCTGTGGTTTTATAACAATTTTTTGCTGCTGATTCATGTCATTTATTATAATTTGGTAATTCTCGCTGATGTTAATTAAAAGATTTCGTAAAACACCTCTCGCGTTTTTTCCTTTATTAGACCTATCTTTTTCCAGTTCTGATAATCGCTTGGAAAATTTGAACATTACTTCACTATTTGCGGATAATGGTTTTTCCGAATTCATTTTATCATAAAGTTCTATTGAACTGAAATATTCTTTAAAAGAATCCTCACATTTTCGGATTTGGTTGAAATAGTCTGTAAACTTTTGTTTGTAATCTACTTTGCCTTTTTCAGTAAATACAATATTATATTCGATTTTATTGGTATTGAGTAAAAAAGAATATTGTTCGTCGTAATCATGAAAATATAAATAAGCCTTTAAAACATTATCGTATTGATATGATCTTCTCAATATCTCGTCGCGTATGAACTTTTTTGCTAGTGGATTAAGATCAACATTATTCATTAGAAGCAATCCACGTTTAATTTCATCCGGTAAAGGTTTTTCTGATTTCTTTTTTAGTTCCTCGAGACCTTTTTCTTTTTCTTCTTCCTGCTCTTTTTTAATTTCGTCTTTAGTTTTAATTGCCAGATCTGGTGATAAAAAACTTGGTGCCGGTGATGATGCTGTTCTGTTTCCCGGTTTATTTTCAAGTGTTATACCGAATATTTCATCAATATCGGATATAGATTCTAGAGGTATTATCTGATCATAATAGTAACAGAATAACCAGTATAATCTTGGAAAAAGTTTTTCATAAATTATATAGATATTATTTTTAATTTTCTTTTTCCTGGATGAATAGTCAGAGGCTTTACCTTTTTCAAGCTCCTGAAGCGTTATTATCGCTTTTTCATAAGAAAGATATATCATTTCCTGATATGAGTAGAGTATATATAGTTTTCTAAAAAGCTCCATAAATTGATTTCGGTAATCGCCTACTTTAAAAGATCCTTCTTTATAAGCTATATATTGATCAATGATTGATGAGATTGTCTGTCTATTATACAAATCAGCTGAGAATTCTATCAATTCAAAAAACAGCACACGTTGTTTATCCAGTTGATTTATTATCGCTTGTGCATAAGAAGTATTTCTCTTGAAAATATCCATATATAACATTTGTATTTCTATTATAGAGGCTTTATATTCCGAATTAAAAGTTTCAAGGAAAGAATTTTTAAAAAAATATGCATTAAAATCAGTTATACCCAGAATGAAAAGACGGAATTTAATAATCAATCTATCAAAAAATTTTGTAAAAATTTTAAATCCTCCGCCTTTGACCGCTGATTTTTTCATGTATGCTTTATAATTAGCTTTAGCAGCAGTTTTCGCCTGTTTTTTTTCAGGTGATTTTATTTTCTCTTGATGAGTATTCAGCCGATTTACGAATTGTTTCTGCTTGTCTCTATCGAAGGATTTTATCACAGTCTTAGGTTTATCATTAATAACCTTTCCGCCAGACTTAACAAGTTTTTCAAATACTTGTTTTCTTTCACTATCATCCATATTATTAACACGAATGTTCTTTTTTATGTTGTCAAAATCAGCCATTAATAGCCCCTATTTTTATTCTTTCAATTTTTTGGATATTTGCTTATCTTCATACATTGCTTCATCCGCTCTTGCAACCAATTGATCCAGATCAATATCTTCTGATTTTGGATTGTATAAACCAAAGCCATGACTAACTGTCACTGGATACGGTTTTATTTTTGATTTGTTAATTTCATCAAAATTTTGTTGTATACGCTTCCAAATCTCAGATGCCTGCTCGATATTACAATCCGGTAATATTATTAAAAATTCATCACCGCCGAGCCTGCATAATGTGTCAGAATTCCGCAGATACTTTTTCAATGATTCACTTATTATCAACAATAAAGAATCACCTTCATGATGCCCAAATTTATCATTCGCGAGTTTAAGATTATTTGCATCAATAAATATTATTACTAGTGAACCGTTTTGTCTTTTTATTAGCTGCATCTCTTTATCTAAAATCTCAAGACCAAAACGTCTGTTGAATAATCCAGTCATATTATCTGTTGTCGCGTGAATTCGAAGCTTTTCCTCCATTTGTTTTCGGAGAGTTATATCTTCCTGTATTCCTATGAAATTTATTACTTCGCCGGAATCATTACGAATCGGTGTAATAGTGGATAGCTCCCAGTATAGCGCACCTGATTTAGATTTGTTACAGAACTCGCCATTCCACTCAGTACCGCTTAATATAGTATCCCACAATTTCATGTAATATTCTTTTGTTTGTTTTCCAGATTTAAATAACCGTGGGTTCGCTCCAATGAGCTCATTTTTATTGTAACCGGATATCGATGTGACTTTTTTATTAACGTATTCAATAATACCGTTGATATCTGTAATGATTATTGAACTGGCACTTTGTTCAACGGCTGTTGAAAGTTTCTTAATATTATCCATTGCTTTTTTAAGATTGACATGTGTTTTTACTCTTGCAAGAAGTTCAGTATTATTGAAAGGTTTCATTATATAATCGAAACCGCCGCTATCAAAACCTTTCTGAATGTCTTCGATATTGTTTTTAGCGGTTATAAAAATTATAGGAATTTCTTTTACAGTTATATCTTCTTTCAATTTCTGTGCTGTTTCAAAACCATCCATGTCCGGCATCATAACATCCATAAGAATAATGTCAGGAAGCTTGCTTTTTGCAATGGTCAGTGCCTGATATCCATCTTTGGCTATCAGTACTGAATAACCAGCTTCCTTTAAGATATGTCCGCATACCTGAATATTCGTAGGAGAATCATCGACT
>CAYLTM010000050.1:6786-13122 GCA_964386495.1 uncultured Leptospirales bacterium | reverse complement strand
ATTCATAAAGTACCTGTTGATTATTTTTATCGTTCAGTATGAAATATTAAGAATATTTCGTCAATTACTTATTCATACTTTTGAATGGGGATGATATTTTTCGTAAACAGCCTGTAAACGTTTTTTTGTGGTGTGAGTATATATTTGGGTCGTCGATAAGCTACTATGCCCTAGCATTTCCTGAACAGACCGAATATCCGCACCGTTATTCAGCAATTCTGTAGCGAAACTATGTCTAAAGGTGTGTGGAGATACAGAGCCGTAATAACCTGCGGCAGAGGCTCGTTTATTAATTAGATAAAAAATTCCTCTTTCGGTTATTTTTTTTCCTTTACTATTGACAAACACATTTTCCTGATCCGGAAATAGCTTATTTTTTTGTGCTAAATACTGTTGCAAAGCCTTAATAGCGTGTACACCTAAAAAGACTAATCTTTCAATATTTCCCTTTCCAACAACTTTTAACGTTCCTTTTCGAATATTCAGATCACATATATTAGTATTTGACAGCTCACTAATTCTGGCGCCGGTTGAAAATAATGTGTATATTATCGCGTAGTCACGAAAGTCTGAAAAAGTTTCCAGAGGAAAATTCAGAATTTCATCTATCTGATTATTATACAGAAAATTGGGAACGCTTTTTTTGCATTTTGGGAATTTAACATTAATAATTGGATTTATAGAAATAATATTTTTCTTATGGAGATAATCGAAGAACGATTTTAATGACGCGATTTTTCTCTCGATTGAAGTTAATTCATAATTTTTGTCATATAGACTTTCAATGAACATACAAATGTCTTCTTTTTTTAATTCAGATATTTGAGTTTCCTCATCATCAGAATTATTCACGTTATTATTTTTATCTGTATTACCATGAGATTTTTCTTCACAAATAAAATTATAAAACTGTATTAAGTCATTGTTGTAGGCTTTTATAGTTTGATTTGAAAAATTTTTCTCACTTTTTATGCCATCGAGAAAAAAATCAATATAATTAAACATATAAAATATACCTTTAAAAGATGTCATATCAGAAAATTCACAAAATTTCTAAATTTTTAGCGAAGTTATCTTGTATTATGTATCGGAGAATTATAATTGGTTATTAAATAATATATTCATACAGAAAGAAAGTAATTGTAATTTTTCCTGCTAGGATTCAAAATGTATTAAATAATAATTTCAATTATGATTGGATATATTAATCGATATTCTGTTGAATATTGCTATAAAAGTTATATCATTATATTTTTGTCAATATTCCTGCAAGTAAAATTTGAGGTGAAAAATGTTTAATTATGGAATCGTTATAGAGAGATATTTCTGATTATGGTTAAACTATTAATTACATCAGATATTAATCTTGGCAGTACTGATTCTGTTTTATCTATAAATGATCAAGAAAAATATTTTTCATTCGACAGAATTTTACTTTTAGCTAAGGAGCACAATGTTCTAATAATGTGCGGAAATATTTTTAATGATAATGCGGATGATGCTTGTATCATAACCGTAAAGAATAAACTTGTGGAGCTTGCTTTATCCGGAATTTCTATAATTCTTTGCCCAGGTGCCAACGATTACAAAATTATTTCCAGAGATTTCAGTAATATCTTATCTGAAAACATCCAAGTTTTTTCCGCAGCTTCAGAACTGCAAATAAACGAGCAGCAAATATCAGGGAATGAAATATTTTTTTATAATTATTTTAATCCCGGTGCATCAGAAGTGATTAACATTACAAGGAAAACTGATTCTGGTGTCCATATAGCTCTTTTGAATTTCGACATAAAGAAAAATAATTTCCTTGTGGATAGCGAATTTGTAAAAATGTATATCGCAAAAAAATTAATGGATTTTTACGCTGTCGGCGGTGATGAGAATTTCAGAATATATAAAATTCAGAATGATATTATAGCGGCGTATCCCGGTTCACCAGAAATATCTTCTTTAACGGACATCGGAAATAAATATTGTCTGTCTATTGAAATTTCTGAAAATAAAATAATCAAATATAAAAGAATTGCTGTAAATTATTTTTCTATAAAAAAAATAGAATTAGATTTAACCAATAAATTTTGTGGCGATATAATAAATATTCTTGAAACTACTATGATTAATGATAACATAATATATCTATTAAATTTCTATGGTATTAGAAATTTTGTAATCAATGATACTTTTATAAGTACGATCAGAGGTTTAAATAAAAAATTTCATATTACTGATTCATCTATTGGAAGTTGTGTTATGATAATTGATGACTATTGTAAAAATTGTATGTCTGATGAATATATTTTAACAATGAAGAATGTTTGTGATAGAAATGTATCTGGAAATATTGACAGTATAAGTTTAAGTTCCTTAATTAATATTTTCTTTTCAACAGATGATTATACGGAGGAAATGTTTTGCAGATATTTCAATGTATAATATCCAAACGTGGAGTTTTCAGCAATAAAATTATAGATTTTTCGGATTCTTTCAATTTTATATGCGGTGGAAATAATTCCGGAAAATCGCTTATTATTGAAACTGTTACAGACACGCTTAGTAATTTACGAAGCTGCCGATCGGACATAGTTTATCCAGATTTGAATTTAAACATAATTTTAATTTTTAACAATAAAAAGTATCAAATTATAAGATCTAATGAAACTGATTTTCAGGTTCTTCCGCTTGAAGATATTATAGAAGATGCAAAAATTAATGAAGATGAATCCAATATTTCTGATATGGTTGAAATTTTTGATTTAGTTTATAGAAAACGGGCTCTTTATTATTCTCAAAAACATATAAATGATTATGAAATACATGAATTAATAACAGCCTGTGTTGATTATTCTCTAAAAAATAATTCCGCTTATTACAACCAATCTAAAAACTTTACAGCTGTCTATAAAAACCTTTCAGAAAAGGAAAATAATAAGATTACATTAAAAAAATTATCTCTGGAAAAAGAATTGTCCCGATCAAATAAAGAAATGCAAATATTGGACATTCAAATTTCGAAAAAAAATAAACTTACCGCTGAGAAAAATAATCTTTTAAAAGAAATCTCATCACTGGTTATTACAAAAAATAATCTTAATGACGAATTGAAAGTTCTGAAAAAAATATTGAAACTATCCAGAAAACATAATCAACATCTGAAAAAAAAAGATAAGCTTCAGCTGTTTATTGAGAATGAAAATATTAAGAAAAATGAAATTTCACAAAGAAAAGTAAATTTAACAAATGAATTTTCTAAACTAGAAATGTTTAGGTCTCTTAGTAAAAACGCGTTATCGAATATTCAAAAGGCATATTCGAATATTATTGAGATCAATGAAAAAATTTCAAAAAAAAATATTATTGATGAAAGTATAACCGGCAATTATAGTAAAATGACTATAGCTTCAGCAGTTGTTCTTTTGTTAAGTGTTTTATTTTATTTCGATCTTGTAAAAATAGATTTATTCTCTTATGTAAATAAATTTTTTTACCTGTCACTTATTGTTTTATCATTGTCTTCTGGAATTTATGCAATAACACGATATATTCTATGTATTCGGGACAAATCACTCGTTGGAATGCATGAAGAAAAACAAATTATTGAAAAACAATTTCGCCAGATACTGCTTGACAACCGTATAGATTTATGCGATGAAACAATTACAGAGATATATGAGCTTCTACTTCAGTACTTTGAAGAATATAGTCTTTTTGTTGAAAAGAATGAAGATATTGATGAAATGGAAACACATCTTTCCGATGATAAAAAATATTTAAGTAAAAACAATAAGCTGATTACGGTTACTGAAAAAATTCATAACATAGAAGAAAATCTCATTAAGCTGACTAGTTCGGTTAACCGAGCTTTCACATATGATGTTTTTAATTACCCTGTTGATGAGGCAAATAATATAATACTTGCCGAAATATCCGCTTTAAATATTGATCTTGAAAAAGTTAACAGCATAATCAACAACATCGATGAGGAAATTCTAAAATGTTCGGAAAAAGAAATTCTATTACAGGAAACAATTAAAAAAAACAACATTCTCGAAAAATCTTTAAAAGAACTCAACGATAATCATAATGCTGTCGGGAATCTTATAGATATTTTTGAACAGACTAATCAGGCAATAGCTACGAAATATACTGAAACTATTTTAGAAATTACAAAAGAGATATTCAGTGAGATGACAAACAATCAATATAATGTTCAATTTGACAGCACTGATATTCAAAAGTTTTTTTCAGCAGGTTATTCAGAATCGGTATTATACATGATTAACCTTTCATTAAAATTATCACTTGCGGAATTTTTAAAAGACAAAATTCAGCGTGTTGATTCGAATTTACCAGTAATTATTGATGAACCTTTTCAATTCATGGACGACAATTCATTCATGCGATTCGCGTCTATATGTAAAAAAAGGTTACCCGGCAGACAAATAATTATTTTAACGCATAGTAAGACAAATTTCGATGAGATTGGAAAAGTAATAAATATATAATTATGGAAAAAAACGGGCAATTAACATTTTCTGACGATATGATTCTGCCGGGGATTAATAATGCTTACAATCTGCTTGAGACCGGGGATTTTGAAAACGCTTCAAAAATATTTGATGAAATGCTAAGTAAAAATGCTGAATATCCGGGTTTAACTGAAGGCTATAGAATAGCACGATTCTGGTTAAATAGAAGAAAGGATATTAATGAGCTGAAGGACGGTAAAGAAACCGCGGATTTTTACATGAATGAATGGGCTAAGTTTTATGAATATTGCCAGGATAAAAATACCATGAACTCGACAGCGTATAAGGCAATACAAAAATTTATTTTTTACTCGGCGGCTGAACATTATAAAATAGCTTATTCAAACAATGAAGATCCTACAAATAATTTTACTTTTTTATTGAACCTTGGAAAATGTTTAATTACAATCGGTGAATATTATGAAACCGCTAACATTCTGGAATATGCCCGTAACACATACGCGACAAATTCTAAAATACTGTCTTTTCTTGCTGAGGCATATTATCACATAAATGATATTCCGAAAAGTCTGCTTTTATTTAGAGAAGCTTTTTTATTGGATCCGTCATCAATTGAATTGGATTTGTTGACTTCAAAACCTTTACTCGAAATACAGAAAATTGTAAAAACCTGTAAACCATTCGCGGCGGATGTCAGAGAGTGGATACCGGTTTTCGGATATATCTATGACATCTTTTATGTCAGACGGCATATAAATAATCAGTTTGTTGAACGGTTGAAAATGGAAATTCTCAATTTCGAAAGAATATTGCAGACTCTTTCTAAAGATAAAAAAGAGACTTCATCAGTAATTCCTCGTCTAATTAATAGGTATTTATGGTTGTTCGATTATTTTCAGTTTCAAAACTTCAATCAGGAAAATATTTCAGACATAAAAAAAAGACTAAATGAAATTGACAAGCAAACCTTTGAGCCATATTTTAAGAGACTATCAGCAGCTAAGAAATAAATTAAAATTTCTTTACAACAATAATGGTGAGATCGTCTTCAAAGTTTTCATCACCCTTGAATGATGCCAGTTTTTTATATAGGTAATCAGCACAATCCTGAGCGTTAAGCCAATCCGGCATGTCGGTAATAATTTCGTTGATTCCGTGGTAACCAAGGTGTTCATTTTCAGGAGATTTTGTTTCAAAAAAACAATCACTGTAAAGAACAATAGCATCAATTATTGTTTGAGAATTTGGAATCTGTCCATTAAACTTAAAGCCAAGAAGATAACCGTTCCCGCAATGATCTGGCAAAGATAATTGTTCGACAACACCATTGTTCCTTTTAATAAAAATATCAGGATGCGCGGCGTTAATGTATTCTATATTATTGTCCTTCATTCGCAGAATTATTCCGGTAATATAATGAGCCGCATCACGAAGTTCAAGAGATAGAGCTTCATTGATTTTTTCGATAACCTTGTTCATCGGAAGAGTAAGGTTGTTATGGAATATTCTAAAAATAATTGATTTCGCCATCATTGTTATTAGACCAGACGCTATACCATGTCCGGAAACATCAAAAAGGGAGACACCTGAGTACTCAGACCCTATCGTGTAAAAGTCATAAAAATCCCCTGACACACCTGACATCGGTTTGAAACAGAATCCAAAATCCCAGCCTTGCGTTTCAGGAGCTTTAGCATGCAGAACACTTCTCTGAACACGAGTAGCCATTTTAAGATCTTTATCCATAACAGATTTCGCGTTTTCGAGAGCGTTATTCATTAACGTTAAATTTTCATTCATCGCTTCTAATTCAGTTAAAGCCGCAAACAGATCTTCCGTTCTTTCA
>CAYLTM010000050.1:0-6776 GCA_964386495.1 uncultured Leptospirales bacterium | reverse complement strand
GGGTCTGGGTCCCCGGATGCTCTACTGGTGAAGAGGCGTATTCACTTGCTATCATCATCAGAGAAGTGCTTGACGATCTGGGGAAAGACTGGAAGGTTCAGATATATAGCACGGACCTTGCCGAAGATGTAATCTCCATCGCCCGTCAGGGGTTATATCCGCCAAATATCGCGGCAGATGTATCTCCTGACCGACTGAAGAAGTTCTTTATCAGACCGCATAGTGGAGATCATTGTATTGAAAGACATTGTAATATAACCGATATCATCAGAATACTTTATCGGTAAAACTACATCAAGATTTCCCTCATTAACTTTTCTAATACCATTAATAATACGATGAAGTGGTTTATTAAAACTGTAGTTAAAAATTATCGGGATAAGAATAGTGACTATAACGAGAAGAATCGTAGAGCTAATGATAATACTCATTATAGCTTTATGAGAGAACCTTTTATAAATAATTGAATCAAACGCGGTTAGATAATAAACGGAGTCATGTTGTACTACATACGCATAAAGGTTTCTGTCGCCGTATTTTGCAAAAAAGCGTTTGTTTATCAAGGAAGTGATTGGAGGATTTTCTGAATGCTGTATAATATCTTTAATTTTTGGAGTCTTCTGCCAGATTTTTACCGCATCATTTTCATTAGGGATAAATGTCGAATAAATGATATCACTATTATTTAAGTTAATTATCAAATCTATTGAATCAAAATTATGCTTATCAGATATATCTAACTTTAAAATGTTATTTTCTATAATCGCCATTTCATTTTTTAACTGCAGCGTATTAATTTTGTTGAAAAACAGATAAACCCCAATACCGCTTAAAAATAATAATGTGGTAATGAAAATTATACTTATCTTCATTAACACAGATGTTGATTTTTTTAAATGATTAATGTATATTGTTATATATGCGAATGTTGAAATTAGATAAGCGAATCCCGTAAAATAATTCGCTGTTTTAAACGATATAATGTTGAATTGTAGAAAAGTCAAAATGCAAATAGCATTAATAATTTCAAACATAACTACATAGAAATATTCAATTGTAATTATCGAATTAATATTGAATGGTGACAAAACTTTTTTAACAGAGAATACCGTTTTTTTTGCAGAGGATGCTTTATTATAGTACAAGGATTTTCGTAAAAATATTCCAGCACACCAAATGTACATAACAAGCACAAGCGGTGGAATAAACGGCGTGGTGTAGGCGGTACCATAATGTGTTTCAGTCGAAATTATAGGACTATTCAATACGTTATATGTGTAATCGATAACCGTCATAATATAGAGAACTGTGAAAAAAGGAATAGCTATTCTGGATTCCTTCATATGAATATTTTTCGAATAATTATACGCATATAGCATAAGGAAAATTATTCCAACCGGGCATAAAGCAATTATATACCAGAAGATTATTGCAGTGCTGTTGTAAATAGAATAAACGAAAAAATACGAAATATTCTGTAATAATGAACAAACAAAATATAGTCCGAAATAATATTCAGTTGACTTTGGTTTTTTTTGGAAGAATATAATCATGACAATTATAATAGAAAGAATTGTTGGTATATATCGGGTAAAAGAGTACTCGGACAGCAGAAAAGTATTCATAGTTTTTTGCCGTATAATAATATTTGAAAAAGTTAAGAGTCAATTATCAACAGAATATAATTAAGTTATGATGATTATATTTTGTCAAGCGAAAACCTATGTATATAGAAAATTAAAATCTGATAGAAAATCCAAGCTGATACGCTGCCATTGTTGAGGAACCCTTGTCCAAACGAATATGCTTAATTGATACAGCTGGATTAAGAGCGATAGTTCCGGCGAATATTGTTGATCCTATAGTGCCGTTGAATGCAAGATCATTTGATTCATTATATCGGTTATTCATTAATGGCGCGGGTTTTTTTATTAGAATTTTTTCAGTTTTTTCTTTTGTATAGTTTGTATATGCTGAACCCGCGGAACCAGTTAAGTCGATACTAAAATATCTGAGAATCCGAAATTTGTATAATAATCCAGCGGTTGTTATAAGATTATTATGAAAGATATATTTGTTACCGATTTTACTCTTTTCAGGAGCACTGATAGAATCAACAATACCGATAAGAACGAAATTTCTGATGACAGGTATCTGTTGGAAAGCTTCAACATTAGCAAACTCCCAAGCCATTGTTGTCGAAACGATAGGACTATAAAAGATACTGCCCATCTTTTTTGAATAAGACAATTGATAATCAGTTAATCCAAAAAGAAAATTCACTGAAAATAACGGTACATAATATTTTACTTTGTATTTCTCAACAACAGCCTGTGTAGCGATCCAATTCTGCTTATGAAGTATCGCCTTCAATGTGGTATTTTTTGTGATTTTGATAGGTTTTTCATATTTACTCGAAATCTCCGGTGAAGGTTCCGAACCATCAAGAGAGTAATAGATATCAGCATTATTAAGTGGCGACTCAATAATAACATTTGTACCGAACATATAATTTCCACCGCGTGGATTTATTACAGGGTAATTAGATTCATTTTTACTGATTTTTAGTATTTCATAAATTATCTTGTTGGAAAGATCGGATCCGAGCTCTTCTACTGTTACACGATTTTCAATGGTTAGCGATTTTATTTTTATTATATTGTTAAAACGTTTAACATAAATATTTATCACAACAACTGGCAGATTATTATCGACGAGAATTTTTCCTGTAATTAAAAAATCGGAATCACGGGTAATAGCTTCCTGCTGTAAATCCTGAAGATATTTTTCATAAGAATTATCATTTATATCAGATAATTGCTGTTCCTCTGAAATGTAATCAATTGTAAAGTCCTGATTTTTTTCAAGATTATTAAAAATTGATTGCGGAAGCATTTCTTGTAACGAGTTTTCTCCGGCAGAATTTTGCTCGAGCATAAATTTATATATAGATATTTTCGATGAAGCAGCCATAATATCGTTTAATGCAAACATCGAAATAAACAGAATAATTATAAAAATTTTTAAACTTCTCATATCACAACCGGTTTATACATACAAGTATTAAAGTACCATTTTTTTAAATGTTTTATTAATGTCTACAAATATTATTGTTGGAATCTTACTGTCTCTACGCCGACCAGTCCATCCGTATCTAATAATTTTCTTCTTTTTTTTCGATGAAATTAAATCATAATTGACATAATCAGGCTGTCAAATTATTGATCGATTGCCTGATTATGTACAGGATGTATCCACATTTTACATGGTTTTCCTTCGAAATCTTGCATAATGTGAGGAATTACGAATGTATTTCGGAATTTTGATATGTCGATTGATAAAAGAGGACTAAATGCTGCTAACACAATCCTTAATTGAAGAAGTCTATAAATATATTAAAGATAAAAATTCCGTAGCGGATTCACACTCAATAGTGCATTCAGATGACTTACGCCGTTATGTTGGAGCAAGTGCCGGTCTTGATAAAGCAAGTATAAATAAAATTACAGAAATTCTGCATGATTGCCATAAGATTTTATCAATTGAAATTGTTGTAGAAGATAAGGGGCATAATATTGATAAAATAGAGGGCTTCGTTGTAGCCGATCTCGCAATAGTCAGGGTGCTATTGAATTACTATCAGGAACAGGTAGCCATGCTTTACGAAAAGCAGTTTCGTAAACGGCTGGGGATTGCACAGGCGATTAAAGAGCTTTTTCCGATGCTGAAAAGTCTAAACAATACAGAAATTGGTCAGGTTGCTAATAAAGCAATTATGCTTAATGAATATGTGCATCTTCTGGAAAAAGAATATCCATTATACTGTGAAGAGTGGCAGGAAAAGAAGCTTGTTGAACTGGCAAAGGAATATAGTTTTGATTATCATTCGCACATCTCGGAATATTTTCATAAAGTTGAGAAGCGTCTTCCGGCAGAAAAGCCTTTACATGCAGATAATAAAAATGATACCATACAACGTGCAGTAGATTCACCTGAATACAAAGATTATACGAGTAAACAGCAAAATTACCCTCTGCAGAGAATTATTAAAATTTACGGAATGGAGTTTTTCTTAAAAATACAAATGAGAAAATATGAATTTCAATATTTGAAACAAGTTGTTGATGACGGACAGATTTCTAATCCGCGTGACCTCTTAATGATGAAAAACATGCTTGGAAAAGTTAAGTCAAATTTCAGCAGGGATGTTATATTAACTGATTATAAAGATGATATAAATAATTTGGAAAGGTCTATACTTCATAAAATGTATTTTACAGGAAAAAAATGATTCAATCCGGCTGTATACTTACAATGAAGTGGTTTTCCCCATTTATTATTGTCACTGCCCGCCGGAGTCGAGCAGTGAGCGTTATTATTTGTAGATAATCACTTTCTTATGAGTATATAAATCGACTTATTGAGTGGTATAAGAATTATATTAGGAGAGTCAAATGTCACGAGTTTTATCAGGAATTCAACCATCGGGAACACTTCATATCGGTAATTATTTCGGAATGATGAACCAGATGATTTCTTTACAGGACAGTAATGAATTATATTGTTTCATTGTTAATTATCACGCACTGACAAGTCTTCAAAATCCAAAAGAACTTAGCACGAACACTCTAAATGCGGCAATGGATTTTCTATCATTAGGGCTAAATCCAGATAAATGTTTTTTCTGGGTACAGTCCGATATCCCTGAGGTTCAGGAACTATCGTGGATATTAGCATGTCATACGGCAATGGGGTTCATGGATAGAAGTCATTCGTATAAGGATAAAATCGCAAAAGGAATCATTCCGAATATTGGGTTATTTACATATCCGGTATTGATGGCAGCGGACATTCTGCTTTTCCAGTCTGAAATTGTTCCTGTAGGAAAAGATCAGAAACAACATCTCGAAATCACCAGAGATATAGCACAGCATTTCAATAATATTTATGGCGAAACATTTGTTATACCGGAAGCAAAAATTGAAAAAGAAATCGCGGTCATTCCTGGAATTGACGGACAAAAAATGTCGAAAAGCTATGGAAATACAATAGGAATTTTTGAAGAAGAGAAAGCCTTACGAAAAAAGGTAATGAGTATTAAGACAGATTCCACTCCAGTGGAATTACCGAAAGATCCTGACACCTGCAATGTATTCGCTCTCCATAAACTTTTTTCTAGCGAGCAGCAGTCCAGTGATTTGCGAAACAGATATCTGAGCGGCGGTCTTGGATATGGAACAGCGAAAAGTGAACTTTTTGAACTGGTTAGAGATCACTTCAAACCATATAAAGAAAAAAGAAATGAGATGGCGGGAAATCCCGATTCCGTTAGAAAAATTCTAAAAAATGGTGCTGAAAAGACTCGTGAGAAAGCAATGATTACTATGAAGTTGGTTAGAGATAGGGTCGGGATTAATTACTAATAAGGAGAACCATCATGTCAATGCGCACACTAGAATATAGCACCGGCGAAAGAATTATTACATCCGGTGATTCTGACAAAAGAATGTATATTATTCTCGAGGGAAATGTTCAAATAAAACTTCGCGATGGTAAAGATTCGGTAATCGTGGCTGAACTTGGTAGAAGCGACTTTTTCGGTGAAATGTCAATTTTCTGCAATACAACAAGATCAGCCGATGTTATCGCTATAAATAATGTGAAACTCGCTTATATAGAGAGTCTACAGCAGCTTAATAAATTTTTAACAGCAAACCCGTCCTTTGCCGCAAAAATGGTTAAGGTTCTTGCGGAAAGGCTGGCTAAAACTGACGATCTTTTAATCGGAATAGTTTCTGAGGTCAATAAGCTTAAAATACAATATTCTAAATAGCTATTAGTTGTTATTTCTTTTTACCGAGAGACGATGAGACTTCTTTTGCTTTGTTTACAGCATCCATCAAAATGCCTGATAATCCAGATCTGTCGATGACATGAAGTGCGGCGATGGTACTTCCGCCTGGTGAAGCAACCATGTTTCGTAAAGTATAGGGCTCGCTTTCCAGTGCCATAATCATCTCAGCCGCTCCCTTCATGGTCTGTGCAGCAAGCAGCACGGAATCTTTCCGGCTTAATCCATTTTCAACACCAGCATCAGCGATAGCCTGAATAATCGTGAACATATATGCTGGACCGCAACCTGAAATAGCTGTAACAGTATCAAGCATTGATTCCTTAAGCACGAGAGTCTTACCGATAGACGAAAACATTTCGTTTACTGAAGCTAATTCCTGATCCGATACATTTCCATTCGGTGACAGCACGCTGACCGCTTGAAGAACCATCGCTGGAGTATTAGGCATAATTCTTATAATTTTTTTATTCTGACCGGCAGCCTCTTCAATTTGACTTATTGTTATACCTGCGGCTATCGAAACAATTACAGTTTCCGGTTTAATAACAGGTTTCAACTTGGATAAAAGATCTATAAGCACATCCGGTTTAACCGCAAAGATTACTATGTCAGACTCAGATAAAACTTTTTCTGGAAAATCGATACATTCTGCAACAGCTTCTACTAATGATAATTGATCAGAATTTGAATCATAGCACTTCAATTGCTCTTTATTATATTTTTTTGAAAGACCGGTAATTATCGCTCTTCCCATATTACCAGTTCCTATACATCCTATATTCATTGGTTTCCCCCTTTTAACATTTTTTAAGGTTGAGTCTTATATGTTCTATGTCAAATATTTTTTCTTCAGAAATTTAATCAACACCCTAAATTCAATAATGAAATGCAACAAAAATAGAAATGACATCATAGAGCAAAA
>CAYLTM010000049.1:22157-22735 GCA_964386495.1 uncultured Leptospirales bacterium | reverse complement strand
TGACTCACGCACTTATTCAGGTACCGGGATTCTTCGGTGTTTACAGGCACGCACTTGCCGCGGTTCAGCGCTACGATTACGCCCAGATTGTTGATCTTGCGACATCTATGATATTTCCAATGGTTGTTCAGCCGATTATTGTTATAACAATGTATAAGTGGGGTGTGAGTAATCCTGTCTACGGCGGAGCCATGGGCGGTGTTATAGGAATGGGACTTTCCGCCTATGTTGTGCAGGTTTTGTCGTTTTTTCTCGCAATGATGTTTTACAAACGGTTAGGGTTAAACGCGGGAATATATTTTTTCGCACATTTCGATAAAGACGTTGTAAAGATTGCTTTGCGATTTGGCATGTTCGAAATGCTTGGAAGTATAGCATGGGCGGCTGGTCAGTCTTTGGAAATCTGGATAACACAGAACAAGCTTATTAACTACGGTGAAATCTGGGGCAATTGGGGTATGGCGGCAAACTTTACCGGATCCTTCTGGGTGTTAAACGCGCTATATACAAATCTTATGCCGTCAATTTCTGAAGCTGTTTCAAACGGATTTAACAAACTCGCGCAGTATTATGAAGTA
>CAYLTM010000049.1:19208-22147 GCA_964386495.1 uncultured Leptospirales bacterium | reverse complement strand
CGGCGGATTTATCGCGGCAGGATTGTTCGTTGTCGCTCCAAAGTTTATACTCGGTGCTTCAGGACCTGAATTTAAAAGAGCCGCGGTATATGTTATCCCGTTAATCGTTTTCGGCGCGTTTCAGTTTGGTTCGTGGGTTGGTGATAATATTGCCCTCGCGGCGAACAGACCGTATCTGAAACCCATAATGGTAACCGGCGAGCAGATTATCCGTGTGGCAGGTATATGGCTGCTGCTCGATCTTTTGCAGATAAATGCTCTCATAATATTTTATCTGATAGGATTAATCGCCAAAGGTGTAGTATTCTATTTTGTGAATGATAAGTATTGCTTTAAACACAAATTCTATTTCTGGCAGTCAGTAGGTGCTCCTGTGCTTGCTGGTATTACACATTGTTTCGTTCTGATGGGATTAAGTGCACTTATATGGAAAGGAGATATGGTCTCCAGTGGTATTTTGTTTTTTGTAGGCATACTTCCGACATTTCCATTGTATATTTTTTTCTATTCTTTTTTTGGCGGGTGGGATTCTGAAACTCTAAAGGAGCTTAAACTTGCCGCGGAGAACAGTAATTTTATGAAATGGTTTTCATGGTTATTATGGAAAATTTCGGACATTGCGGCGAATATTAGTCCTTTGCATGATAAATTTCCGATTGACATAAGAGAGCAGGCTATGGTAGAAGCTAGAAAACTAACACAACTAAGAGTAAAGCTGTAATTTATGAATATAAAATATACTTTTAAAGTATCGATACTTAGTCTGATGAAAAACAAAACCCGAGCGTTTCTCACAAGTCTGGGTGTCATAATCGGCGTGTCCTCAGTGATCATCATTGTCGGATTAAGTAATAGCGCACAGGAAGTCGTTAAAACGAAAATATATAGTTACGGAACAAACGCCATACGTGTGCGTTCCGGCGATGTTCTAATTACAGAACGCGACATCGAAGAGTTAAAGAAAAAATATTCATATCTAATAAAATATATTACTCCTTTGAATGAACGTCTTATTAGAGAAATCCGTTATGAGGATAAAGTTCTAAAAAAAGTCAGACTTCACGCTACCGCTCCTGAATATTTTAAAATAAGAGATTGGATGCTTCTTGAAGGCAGATATTTTTCAGATATAGATATGAACAATAGGGAGAAGGTCATAATTGTAGGAAAATCTCTTGATGACAGTCTCGATCCCACGAAATCGCTTCTTGACAAAACACTGGTAATAAACAATATAAATTTTAAGGTAATCGGTATTCTTGAGCAGAAGGGCACCGGTTTTTCAGGAACCGATTATGATAATATAATCCTAATGCCATGGACAACCGCCGATGTTAAAATTGTACGATGGAATGGTTTCAAAGAAATTTATATATCCGTTAAGAGTAAATATCTTATAAATGACATGCGGGATTCTTTACGTGATTATTTTCGCAAAAAAAATAAGCTGCTTCCAACACAGGATGACAATTTTTCTGTAACCACCAGCGAGGAAAGACTTCAGATGGGGGATTACATCACCGCCGCGTTATCATACCTTATGATTGCGGTTGCCGGGATTTCGTTGTTTGTCGGCGGATTGGGTATAATGAATATTATGCTCGCTACAGTTAACGAGAGAGTCCGTGAAATCGGTATACGTCTTGCAATCGGCGCGAAACAGCATGATATTATGGTTCAGTTTTTAACGGAGTCATTTTCATTGAGTGCGGGCGGCGGTATAATCGGTATAGTTTTTGGTGTCATAACATATTATATAATTTCGGTTATTTTAAAATGGCCGTTTGTGTTTTCGATGTTTTCGATATTTATTTCGTTCACATTCGCGTCAGCGGTTGGAATATTTTTCGGATACTATCCGGCGAAACAGGCTTCACAGCTAAAACCTATTGATTGTCTGCGCCATGAATAAAATCAAATCGTTGAATAATTTTTTCTTTGATAAGTCGTTTTCAAAAAGTTTTTTTGGGGTCGCGTCAGTATTCTTTTTCGCTTCAATATTTTTCCGTATTCCGACTTTTTTTGTTGATTACTACGATGTAGATGAATTGTCGGCAATAGTGCAGGCGAAGGAATATCTCGCTGGCGGCGTTCCGGAAGTCGATTTTGTTGAAAGTAAAATGCCATTATATCACCTGATTTTCAAAGCCGCGTATAAATGTTCGTATGATTACGGCTGGGTTGTTGTTCATATTATTGCCGCGTTCATAGTATTTTTTACATCGCTATTTATCATGCTGACCGTAAAAGAAATTTCGAATCTGCAGAACGGTTTTTGCGCCGGAATTCTCTATGCCGTTTTGATATCGTCATTTAATAGACATTTCATGGCGGTCAACGGCGAAATTGTTTACAATCTCCCGGTAATCGCGTCATTCTACTTTTTTATTCTTTCTATTAAAAGTCATAAGCTTTTCAGGAAAATTATTTTTATGCTTGCGGCATCGTTTGTAGGTTTTGCGGCAGTGATGATAAAATTCCATGGACTTATAATATTTATATTTTACATAACGTATTTCTTTTTATACTTGCCATATCTTAAAATTAAACATTTTAAAAAGTTTTTTTATTTTATCGCGATACTACTTTTCGGAATGTTGCTAATCATTATAGTTGATTATTTTACAGTTAAAATTATTGCGGATTTTATTAAGCTGCATATTAAAGATAAATTGTTTTATGCTTTCCTCGCGCGGAGTTTCCGCTATGAAATATTTTTCGGAAAACTTTTTCATCGTCAGGGACTGCTTGCTGTTTGGCATTTTGTTGTATGGATACCTGTTTCTATTTATATTTATCATTTCATAAGAAACCGATTCATTGCTAATGAAAAATCTGAATCGGCTCTGGCGCTTTTTTTCATAATGTCCTACCTGCTGATTTTCGCTGGCGGCACCAGATTATATTTTCACTACTACATGACAGCTTATCCGGCACTA